>JAQUZV010000114.1 GCA_028691155.1 Victivallales bacterium | reverse complement strand
GCCGGCATCCCGGTAGGTGGTGTTGTTGCCGCTGACGGTCGCCGTTCCCGTCACTTTTCCGCCGGCGTCCCGGTAGGTGGTGTTGTTGCCGCAGGCGCTTGTCGTTCCCGTCACCTTGCCGCCGGCATCCCGGTAGGTAATGTAATTGCCGCTGACGGTTGCCGTTCCCGTTACCTTGCCGCCGGCATCCCGGTAGGTGGCGGACGTTGTTCCGGTCGCTCCGGCAACGGCGACGGTTCCGGCCAGAAAAATAACTGTTGCGTACTTAAACATGTAACCGCCTTGACTTTAATTTGTTAAAGTTTTTTGCCCTGTCGTCTCTGGTTGTGTTGTCGGGGAAATGAGGAAATGCCGGGATGGATGTTCCCGCGCCGATAGTTTTCCCCGGAGAAACGCTGCCCCCGAAAGCTTCTCCGTCGCTATTATAGCATATGGTAACGATTGCGTCAAGCTTGTAATGCGGGCAATGAAACCATGATTCGAGCCGGTGATTACCAGGAGTGGAGCAGTATGGCGGCCAGCCCCAGAAACAGTACCCCCAGAAAGATTTTACCGATGATCACATTGCGACGGCTCCACCGTAGCAGCCGGGTCATGGACGCACCGAAGCCCAGCGCCAGAAACAATATTATCAGCGGCAGAATAAACATCAGATTGTATAACAGCAGATAAAAGAACCAGCGGGAGGTCGGCCCGGCTTCCCGGGTCAGCAGAATCAGCGTCGGAATGTAGACCTGTCCGGTACAGACGCTTTCCAGCAGCGTTACCGCAACCCCGATGCCGAAAATTCCCGGCAGCAGCAGGCGGTAGCGGAGTCCCCGGCGCATCAAACGATGAATGCCGGTTTTGATCCGATCCGGCAATTGCAGCATGACGGCGGCCGCCTGCCGGGTGCGGTAATAACGCCAGGCATCCCGGAACGACACCATGGCCAATCCCAACAGCAATCCCAGCAGAACCAGATTCAGACCGGTCCGGAGCAGGGAATACCCGGTCAACAGTTTCAGAAAACGGAACATCCCGAAGCCCAATGCCAGATAGGTCAGAAAACCGGCCAGACAATATACTCCCCCGGACAACAGCAGCTTGGTTCGGGAAACCCTGAGCGTCAGCAGCAGCGTCAGGAAAAAGACCAGCGTGGAAAATACACAGGGATTGATGCCGTCGGCCAGTCCGGCCATAATGACCATGGCCGGGGTAAAGGACACCTCCTGTTCCAGCTCCCGCGGCGCCGATGGAGCCGTTGCGACGGGGGCATGGTCAGCGGTGGCTGCATCGGCGTGTGTCGTCGGCGGTGCGGCCGTCGCGGCACGGACCGCGGGCAGCAGTTGAGCGGCGATTCGGTCGTATCCTCCCAGATAAACGCTGCCGTTGACAATGATGACAACAGTGGGATTGTCGGCCACATGGAGTTGTCTTTGCCGGCGAAGCAGCCGCAATACATTTTCCTTTATCCCCATATCGTAACGATGCAACCGGTATTGTCCGGGAAATTGCTCTTCCAGTTGCGGCAGGATGAAAGCGGCGACATCTTCGCAGTCGTGACATCCCGGCTGATAGAAATATTCAATGGCGACCGGCGCGGCCGCCGTCGAAGCGGCGGCCCACACGCTGCCGCCGATGAGTAGGAGCAGAATAATGTTTTTACCCAGCTGTTTCATCGATCGCCTTGTTCTTGTACCCGGGCCATGACGACAATTTCCAGCGGGTTCCAGCCGGCGGGAGCGGTTATCGGAATCTTGATCTGGGCTTTCATGGTGCCGGAAACGCCGGACGGCAACAGGGTTACCGCCACCTGATATTTTCCATCCGACTGTCGGACCGGCCGGACGGAGGCCGGGCCGACGATTTGCGGTTGACCCAGTTGCAAGTCCGCGATGTTCGGGGTTATAACGAATTCCTGGGTGCGGGATTGCTTCGGCGGAAGGGTCCCGAGGTAAAGTTTGGCCTGAGGTTTGATGGTTGCCGGAGGTTGTGCCTGTCCGTTGAGCGTCAGCAGCAGGAAATTCTGTTTGGGGTCGTTGCTTTCGACAAAAACGCTTTTGCTGTAAGCCCCGGCGACGCTTTCGGCTTTGATTACTGCGGACAGCCGGGCCGTTTCCCCGGGCTGGAGGTCGGTTTTATCGCAATGTGTTTCCGAACAGCCGCAGGTTTTTCGGATGCGGATGATCTTCAGCGGGGCATCGCCGGCATTGGTGATAACGAAAGTGTGTTCCCGGCGCTGATTGGCCGGATAGGTCCCGAAATCGATGCGAGCCCGATCCGCTTTAATCACCGGTGCCGCGGTCAACGCCGTGGCGGCCAGCGCCGGAGCGGCGCCCAACAACAACAAATATAAACGACTGATACGGTTCATGCCTTGATCCTGGTTCGTGGTTAATATAATCGCCACTGATAATAACGCAATGCGGTTGAACCGAGATTGGCCCCGACTTTCAGCGAAATCACCATGGTTCGACCGGGGCGACCGCTGTCGGCGGCCGGCCGGATGGTAAACGTATAATATCCCGATTCAGTGGTGGCAAATTCCGCTTTGAGGCGAAGCAGCAATTCCGGCGCCGACGAGAACGCTTCTTCCAGCGACACCCGTTCCCGGCGGCAATAGTCCAGGGCGGCCTTGACCCGGATCAGTTCCGCGTCGGAGAGGCGACACTTGTTCCGGATAAGATTTTCCGGGGCGCTGAGCAGGTGGGGGCGGTTGGCGGCGGACGGAATCTGGAGATTGCGGGGTGGAATCGGGTTGATGCCGCGCAATATGCCGTTTTCATCCGGGACGAAAAATTTTTCGTGACCGGGAATCAGCAGTATTTCTTCCCGATATTCGAACCGGTTGTTGCGCGGCAGCGGAGCCAGTTCCATCGCCGCGTAGTCGGCACTTTCCAGCCCATTGGGGCGCAACAGATCGTCGTTATCGACATAGTCCATCAGACGATTCTTGAAAGTTTCCAGTTCCTGCTGATAATCGGGATCCGTGAGTTGCTGTTTGCCCAGATAGGACAGTCCGGCAAGCGGCTGGTAGCCGTTCAGCGAGATTCCCGCTATCATGTCGGTGATGCGGATGGACATGCGGTTGCCGTTGCAGGTCCAGATATGTTCTGAGCCGTCGGCGAGAAAGCGTTCGCCCGGCGCCTCCGAGCCGTCGCTTTTCCCGCCCGGCGACCGGTTGGGAAATTTGTTCCTGTCATGTTGCAGTAACCAGATGGCGCGCGCCGCCGCGCTTTCCTCATCATAAATCGAATCCGTCATGCCGACCGTGGTGGCCACGGCAAAACGGGTGGTCTGGGAAGCGGTAACGACAGCGGCCACAATTACCGTCATCAGCAACATCAAACTGAGTACGGCAATCAGGGCGAAGCCGCGTTCGCCGTTGCTGTCGCGCCCCTCATTCCGGCGGCGACCGGACTGCGGCCGGGGTGGTGGTTGGAACCTTGGGCAATAACGTGGGTTCATGTCGCGCTCCTCATTGCGGCAGGGGCGGCAGACGTTGCCCCAGGGATTGGAATTGTCCCGATCCGGCGGTACGCCGCAGCCAGATTTCGCGGCGGCCGTCCTGCCAGACGACCGTCATCTGGATCGCCAACGGCAGATTGCGGCGACTGTCGTTGTCCCAGCGGTCGTACCAGACCAGGTCGCCATCCGTTATATCCGCATAACGGAAAAAGATGTGATCCACGTGTTCGGACAGAATTTCAACTTCCGAATTGGGGGCGGCCGCCGGTTCCGGCAACAGCGGCGCCCGCCGGTATTCCGCCGTCAGGCAATGGTCGCGGCAAAGCAGGCGTAGAAACCGGATGCCGCCGTCTTCCGCCCGGTCGATGCGATGCAGATAGGTCAGCAACAGGGTATCGCTTTCCCCGGCAAAAACCATGATCTCCTGTCGCTCGGCATTGTTCCAGTGAAACGGTACCGCGTTGCGAAAGGCGATATCGACCACCCGGTCGATTACCTGCAGCTGTCTGACGGCATTTCCGGCCAGGGTTATTTTGTGCCAACCGCGTTGCAACGCCAGAAGCGTCATGCCGATGGTGGACATCATTACCATTAGAATCACCAGCGCCATGACCATTTCCAGTAACGTAAAACAATGCCGTCGCCGTCGTGGTCGCGAATGCCTGCTCATGGTTCCTCCCGGACGATGCGGTCGACCGACAACTGCCGTACGACGTTGCCGTGATTGTCGTGCAGCATTACGGTGAGCGTTTCCAGTCGCCAGCCCGGTTGCGAGTCGGCAACTTCCGGCGGCAACCCCTGCGGTGACGCGGTTGCGGCGTCAACGGAATAATCGGGGTAGGGGAAAAATTCCTCCGGAATGCCGTTATCGGCACCGGCCAGGAGAAAATATTCCATCGCCTGCGCCATCAGGTGCTGTTCCCGCCAACTCGCTTCGGCCCGCAGCGTCCGCTGCCGTGCGGATGCCAGCAGGGAAACTCCGGCCAGTATTCCCGCCTGCAGAATTACCAGCGCCACCACCACCTCCACCAGGGTAAAGGCGGCGATGCCGACCGGGGCGTCCGGACGGGAACGAAAAACCGATCCCGGTCTTTTCCGTTTTTCCTCACGCTTCGGCGCCGGGACGATCGATAATGAGGTGTTGGCAGGGGTCATGGTTGGACCTCCCCGCGGATAACGACTCCGGTCAGCGGCGACACCCGGAGGCTGACGGCGTGGGGCCCCCGGGACAGATACAGGGTCGGTCCGGAAGCGGCGCCGTCGGGAAAGAAGTGGAATTCCGGATTGGTTGCCGCCGCCGTTTCCTTGCCCCAGGCAAGCGCAATACCGGGATTGAAGGTGATGGTTCCGTAGCGTCGGTTCAGATATTTCCGGTTGTCGGCGTCGGTATTGGCCGCCGCCGGTTCGGCCAGTCTGAGCCGGCGTTCAGCGGCGTCGTAGACCACCGCCACCGTCTTGCCGCGGGTTACCGCCAGCAGCGAAGCATAGGCGAACATGCGTTCGGTTCGGTCGGCGGCTCCTTCCAGTGACGCCAGCGCCGGGATTTTCCCCAGTCGTCCGATGGCCAGACCGCCGATGATGGTCATGATCGCCATGACCACCACCAGTTCCATCAGGGTGAAACAGCGGCCGCAATACCGGTTCCCGGCCGGTCTGCCGTTGGGAGCCGTATTATGGAGGTACGGCGTGATTCTGCGCTTCTTTTCAAACATTGTTCATTTCCATAATGGCCAGGAAGATCGAGATGACCACCACCAGTACGGTAAGCGCCAGAAACACGATGACCATCGGTTCGAAAAATGCCAGCAGACGTTTGATCCTGGTCCGGTGCTGTTTTTCCTGTTCTTCGGCCACCTTGTCGAGCATGGCGCCGACCGTCCCCGACTCTTCGCCGACCTGCAACATTCGGATGACCACCGGCGGAATGTAGGCGCTGTGCCGCAAAGCCGCGGAAAGTTTGGCTCCGGAACGCAGTTCGGCGCTCAATCCCTGTAAACTGGCGGCAATCGTCCGGTTCTGCACGATTTTCGTGGCAATGCGAATGGTTTCCAGCAGATGGACGTGATTTTTGATCAGAATTGCCAGCGTTCGGATAAAACGGCTGATTTCAATGGACTGGATCAGACTGCCGAACAGCGGCAGCCGCAGTACCGTTCGGTCATAATATTCCCGGGCCTGGCCGCCGCGGCGAACCCGGCTCATAAAATAACATAACCCCAACAGCAGCAGAGGCCACAACCACCACAATCCGGTTATCGTCCGGCTGAAGTCGAACATCAACTGGGTCGGCAGCGGCAAGGCCCGGCCCATGTCGGCGAAAGTCCGGGCAAAGCGGGGAATAAAGACGGTAAAAACCAGGATCATAACCCCGAACGTTACGAACAGCACAATGGCCGGATAGATCGAACTGGTCAACAGAAAATCCCGAAGTTCCTTGCCGGCGTTGAGAAAACGCTGCAACTCGGTCATCACTTCCGTCAGACATCCGGTTTCTTCCCCCGTTTCCACCAGATTGGCATAGAGTCGGGGAAAACGATCGCCATGTTCCCGGACCAGTTCCGAAAATTTTTTGCCTTCATGCAGTCCGCGGCGCAACGCATTGATCACCTCCCGACTAACGGCGGACTCGGCGCCTTCGGCAATGATTCCCAGTGCCCGTTCCAGGGGAATATGCGCCTGAAGCAACGGGACCAGTTGATTGGTGAAATCATTGGCGTTGAATTTCCGACCCCGCGTCAGCGGCCAGGGAATATGACCCTGCGCCGACACTTCCCCGTAATATTGCAGCGGCATCAGGGATCGGCACCGCAGACGGTTCAGCGAATCGGCTTCGTTGTCGCCTTCGATCAAGACGTCACTGATTTTTCCGGCGGCGTCGGCGGCCTTGTATTTATACAACATTCTTGGTTGTGCTCCGCATTGAGAGACTGTGACTCCCGATTGCCGTCGGGTTCGAAGTGAAACTCTCGTCCCGAGGCAAATATGTTCTTTATCATTAAATGTTTATCGCGATACAGCGGCGATCCGGGACGCGTCGTCCCGGCATCAGTTCTCCGTGGCCGAGCGCCGCACTTCGGCCTCGGTGGTAACACCGCGCCGAACCTTTTCCAGACCGTCATCCAGAATCGGGCGCATCCCGTGGCGCATGGCTATGGCCGCAATTTCTTCGCTGGAGGCCTTCTGAGCAATGGCCCGGCGGATCTCATCGTTTACCGCCAACAATTCGAAAATCCCGGTCCGTTCATAAAAACCGGTTCCGGCACATTCCCGGCACTTGTTGCCGGTGCGGGTATGATCGATCCCGGTACCGTGGCAGTGCGGGCATATTTTCCGCACCAGCCGTTGCGACAGCACACCGTAAAGCGCCGAGGACAGCAGGAATCCTTCCACGCCCATGTCGAGCATGCGGCTGACGGCTCCGGCGGCGTCGTTGGTGTGCAGCGTGCTGAGAACCAGATGGCCGGTCAGGGCGGCATTGATGGCGATATCCGCCGTTTCCCGGTCACGGATTTCTCCCACCAGAATGACGTCGGGGTCCTGGCGGACAATGTGGCGCAGTCCATTGGCGAACGTCAGTCCGATCTGCGGGTTGACCTGCATTTGGGACAACCGTTCCAGGCGATACTCCACCGGGTCCTCGATGGTGATGATTTTCTTTTTGGTATCGTTCAGTTTGGTGATGACGCTGTACAGCGTGGTGGTCTTGCCGCTGCCGGTCGGGCCCACCACCAGAATGATACCGTGGGGAATGTGAATCATTTTTTCAAAACGGTGCTGCATCTCCTCCAACAT
>JAQUZV010000113.1 GCA_028691155.1 Victivallales bacterium | reverse complement strand
ACCTTATATAATGATTTTTTTGCCTCCTTTAATTATTATCTTCTTCGGACGTCTCTTCTATGACCGTGATTTCCGGGCCTGGCGGTAAAGCGCCAGACGCTCCCGTTTGATACGTAAGGTCAGATCGTAATCGCTCAACCCCATTTTCGTGGCAATCTGCTGGAGAAAATTACGTTCCGAACCGGTAACCTTACCATCGGCCAGACACATCCGGATCAGACACAGCAGGAGAAACTCCCGCTGTTCCCGCTCTTCCGGCAGAGCAATGGTCAAAGTATGTTCCTTGACCGAAGCAATCAACCGTTGCAGCCGGTTTTCATCATAATGCCGGGCGGCGGCATAACTTTGCAGCAATTGATATTCTTTCGGTGCAATCTCCCCGTCGGCCAGCATCGCGGCGGCCGCCAGCGCCAGCAACTGATCCAAATCCGGATAATGAACGATCCCGGACTGGAAATCATCCGCTTCAAGCCGATCCGCCGTCGTCGTTTCCGCCGCCATGATATTATCGCTCCGGCAACTGCCGAACGGCCGGATCGCCGTCAGCACCCAGTCGCGACTGCCGTCATTGAGCGGCGTATGACAATATTCACAATAGGGATGGAGGGAAAGACTTTCCGGTGCACCGCAGTTCGGGCAATGCGCACTGGACAAAACGTTGCCGGCGGAAGAACTGACGCCCCGCTGCCGGTGCAATTCGTAAACAGAGGCAAAAACCCGGGACCGTTCGCAGGCGGGCAGAATCAATCCGGGAACCGTCGCCGCCTCCCGATGTCCCGACCAGCGCACCCGCACCTGAGCCACATCGCCATCGGCATCCGCTCCGACGGCGGTAACTTCCACGCCGCCGACCGCCGCATCGGCGTAAAAGAGGTGTTTGCCGTCCGGTTGCGGCTGAAATTTTGCCGCTTCCTGCTGCATGAATTTATCGCCGGCCAGCTTGCATAAATATCTGGGGTCGGCAAAAAACTGCGCGGCAATCCAACGGTAAAACATGACGGAAACCCGATCTTCCAGATGGTTGACGTTGAAAGAAGGATCCCGGGACAACAATTTGTTCAACCCGGAAAGGTCCGGTTTTTCCTTCGGCATCCATTCCGAGGCCTGGGTGATTTCCGTCAGCACCCAGTCGTAATCGCCGGAATTCACCACTGCCCGACAGGAGGGGCAAACCGTACGGTCGGAAATCTCCAGCGGAGCACCACAGTTGGGACAGCAGTTGTCCAGCAGACTTTTTCCGGCCACGGTTTTGGCTCCGGGACGCCTAAGAAAGGTCCAGTATTCGACAAACGACTGAGGCGCGCCATTACAGCCGTTCACCACCTTCCCGGACTGCCGGTCCTCGTAATAATCGGTAGCCTCGGCCGTAATCCGCAGGGTGATCGCATCGAAAAAACGATCGGAATCCGTCTGCGCCGGAGCAATGTCGCGCACGCGAACATTGTTCATCCGGTTGATCAGCCGGGACTCGTGCATCATCTGCAGTTGCAGCGAAAAACGTTCGAAAATCCCGTCCGACACCATCGTCCGAACCGAACGCATATCCTGTTTTGCCCACGCGTCCTGCAACCGCAGAAACACTTTTTCCCCGCGCTGTCGAAACTTTTCCAGTTGAAATTGAGGGTCGCGGGAAGCAATCCGTGCCAGTTGCATTTCCATCCGTCCGCTGCTCTGCCGCCGGTTATAACGGCAAATGCTGCGGGTTACATGAACATTCTGTCCGCCGCGATACGACAGGACCACCACCACCACCACTACAATCAATAAGGGAACTCCCAGCTCCGGATAGACAATAGCAAACCGCAGCAGATAAAAAATCAGCAATCCGATGCCGTCGCCGTCACCGCCACCACCGCCGCCGGAAGAGCCGCTCCGAAAAGAACCGCCGCCGCCGGCCCGGGCCCAGGCGTCAACGGCAACCATGGTGATCCCAAACAAGACCAGCGCCGCAATCAACCTCCGTTGCCACCGGAAAGAATAACACCACGACCGAAAATATCTGCACCAATGCGGTTTGTTCATCAATACTCTCCTGTTTTTGTCCGGCCACAACGGCCATCGCCATCCGCTCCGACGGCGGATTCATCCCGATCCCGCCGCCATGGCAGCGCGGCAACCGTCTCCTTACCGCAACTGCTTTTTTTCGCAATATCGTTCAGCAGCCAGGTCAACCGGCGGCGGTCATGAAGCAATGGACTCATCTCATAAGTTTGCCGCTTTACGGCCAGAATCAATTGCCGCAACCGGATTTGGTCATAATTCACGCCGGCGGCGTATTGCGTCAGCAGCGCCTGTTCCGGTGGCGTGAGGTCCCCGTCGGGCCGCATCAGCGACGCCATTACCGCCAGGACATCATCACGGTCCGGATCATAATGCGGCGCGCTGAAAACCGTGTCCCACTCGGGAGGATAACCGGAAAACGGTCGGATTGCCGCCAGTTTCCAGTCGGAACGGGAACCGCCTCCATGCCGCCGCTCCAGAATAAATTCCGAGTTGAAAAATTGCGATTCGTCGGCGTTAATGAACATGGCATCGACCGGATTCCAACGCCACCAATCCTGCCGCCATTTGACGCGTACCCGAATCCGGTCGCGAGAACTTCCCGTCTCCGCCGCCACCATTTCCACCCGCAGCAGCAGATAATCCGGAAACATGGAATCGGCGCCGTCGCCCCCCTCTTCCCGTTGCAGCGGAGGACAACCGGCGGTTCGAAACGCCGCCGTAACCCAATCCCGCCGCAGTTCCTGTTCCCCACCGTCACGAGCCGCCGCCCAGGCGAAAAAAAGTTCCCGGACCCGATCCTCCAGCCACGGGATCGGAATCTTATCCTCGAGCGGCGGCAGAACGGCATCTCCGGTAATAAACCGTCCGCCCTGTATCGCCCACTCCTCCGCCGAGGTTATATCTCCGACGATCCAATCATAAGCCCCGGAATTGAGCACGGCCCGGCAGGCGTCACACCGGCCCCGGCCCGCCGGAGTCAACAGCGCACCACATCGGGGACAACGGCCGTCAGCCAGAGATTTGCCCTTTTCGGCCCGAACGCCGGAGCGGCGGACAAGCGTCCAATACGCCGTGGATTCATGCCACTCATTCCCGTCGTCGAACCAGGCGCCATTGTCCAGATTCTCATAACATTCCACCATGGCCGCCGTAACTTTTACCGTAATCGCCTCGAATCCTGCTCCGGTCACAAAGGCCGCAATCTTCATGGAGTTGAGGTTCGCTTCGCGACAGCAATAGGCAAAACCATAATGCTTCCGGATGCCATTCATGGTGGAAAATTGCGAGAAAAGCCCTTCGGACACCAGATGCCGCACGGCATTCGGGAAAGATGCGCTCCCCGACCGGACGACGAGAGCAAAAATCGTTTCAAAATGGTTCAGAAAACGTTCCGGCTCGAAATCCGGATCCTCCCGGCGAATGGCGGTAATAATCGTGCGGCATGGATCGTCATCCCCCTCCGGCGCCGCCATGGCCCCGACTTCCGATTTCCGGTCGTCTCCGCCCTGACGCCGCCACCAGACCGTCCCCGCCAACACCAGCAACAGCCCCAAGACCAGGAACAAAAAAGCACCTAATCCGTTGCTCTCCCCCCCATAAACCAATTGCCGCCGGACAGGAAACCGCCATCCATCCCGCCCCCCCAAGCTCAACATAACAACGACGCCCTCCGCCTTATATCCCGATATCCGACAACATATTGCAGATGCGGTTCACCACCGCGACAATCCGGGGATGGCTGGCTTCCAGTTGTTCCACCGCCCCGGACAAGCCGTCCAGCGCCGATCCGAGATCTTCCTGGCTGTGTCCCTCGACCGCTTCCGTCGCGGAAGCACGGGCCAGACCGCTGACGTTTTCCGCCCGGACCCGATCGGTTCGGGCCAGGTCTTCAAGTTCGGTATAAAGTTTATCGACCAGTTCGGTCAATTCGGCTTTGCGTCCTGCTTCCAGTCCCGACGCCGCGGCAATTTTATCCTTGATTTCCTGTAATGTCTGTTTCATCCGCATGCTCCTTTCCCCGTCTCCGGAATACTCTCTCTGCTGTAACTATAAATGTCGCCGGTCCAATAATCAATATGGGCTCAACAACCGAAGTCGTCAAAACAGGAAGACATTTCATCTTCGACAAAATCCACCGCGGCCTTGACGGCACGGGCCCGATGGCTGATTTTATCCTTGACTTCCGCCGTGAGTTCGCCGAAAGTCCGGTCATAACCGTCGGGCATAAAGATCGGATCGTAACCGAAGCCGTTGCTGCCGCGGGGAACATCGGTAATCACGCCGTGAACTTCTCCGCGAAACGTTTCAATGATTTCGCCGTTGAAGGCAATGGCGATGACGCACACAAATTTAGCCCGGCGATTGTCCTGGCCCTGCAACGCCGCCAGCAATTTGGCAATCCGGGCGGCATCGTTTTCCGCATAACGGGCGGAATGAATGCCGGGCTCATCGCCCAGCGCCTCCACGCAGAGACCGGAATCGTCGGCAAAGGCGGGCAGATCGGTATAGCGATTGGCCGCCAGGGCCTTCTGCGACGCGTTCTCTTCGAACGTGGCGCCGGTTTCTTCTACCTCGGGATAATTTTTGTAACGGTCGAGACCAATAATTTCCACTTCCTGATCCGCCAGCATTTTCCGCAATTCGGTCAGTTTCTTCAGGTTGTTGGTGGCAGCGACAATCTGGGCCATGTTCGTTCTCCTGTGTTCAATTATCTGATGTTTTTACTTGTTTTTTTACGGCAAAGAAACTTTTTGCGCCTCCTGCGGCAACCAGAGAATGGCGGTCGGAATGCCGAACAGCGGGAACAACCGTTTGTTCTGGAACTTGCGGTCCATCGCCACCAGCGCATCGCCGGAAAAGAGGAAGGTATAAGGTTGTTCCTCGTGCAGCAGCCGGTGAAAACGATGACAGAGCTCAATGCGCCGCGACAGCTCGAAAGTGGTACGGATTTCCTCGATCAATTTATCCGCTTCGCGATTCTTGAACCCGATATGGTTGCTGGAACCCGACTCATCGGCCTGGCTGGAATGCCAGAGCTGATACGGATCGCTCTCGAACGAAAGCGCCCACATCAAGGTGCACGCATCAAATGATTTCTGTTCCAGCCGCTGGACATAAACCGACCATTCCACACTCTGCAGATTCATCTCGATTCCCGCTCCGGCAAAATCCTCCTTGATGATCGCCAGCATTTTCTGCTGCAACGTACTGGAGGTGACCTGCAACATGGTAAAACTGAATTTCTTCCCGTCCTTGTCCAGAATGCCGTCGCCGTCCGAATCCTTCCACCCGAGCGCCGCCAGTTGGGCTTTGGCCCGCGCCGGAGCAAATGGATACGGCGGCACCGAACGGTCATAATAGGGACTGTCGATGAAAAACGGTCCGGTAACGATCCGCCCCAACCCAAACAACACCTCTTTAAGGATGCGCTGCCGGTCAACCAGCATGGTCAGCGCCTGCCGTACCCGCTTGTCCTGAAACAGCGGATTGCGGAGATTATACCCGATATAGGCATAGGACAGGCCGGGATAACGGAATTTTTCCAGCGTCCCCTGCGGCCCGAACTCCGGTCCGGCAGTACGGGTGTGCCACTGCTCCGGAGACAACCCGAGGCGGTCGAGTTTCTGCGCCAGCAGGGACTGAAACGCAGTATTCGGGTGCTTGATGACATCGTACACCAGTTCCTTGAGCTTGGGCATCACCCCATAATTCCGGCCGAAATATTTTTCCCAGCGGGTAAAGACGATGCGCTGTCCTTTTTCCCAGCGATCGAAACGATAAGGACCGCAGCCGACAATAACCCGGTTGCGGCGGTGATCGTCGTTGAATTTCTTGCCGTCGAACGCCCCAGGATAAGCGTGATAGAAGTGCCGGGGCAACGGCTGCAATCCCAACGTCTGGACCTCCGCCAGAAAATAACGCTTCTTCCAGATTACCTTGAATTCATATTTATCGATGACTTCGATCCGGTCGATATCGGCCAGATAGGTCCTGATCGGAGCACAATCGACGTCCGGATTCTTGATGACGTCCAGATAAAATTTGAAATCGTCGGCGGTCACCTCCACATCCTTCCAGACTTTGCCGGAAACCGGATCGGTGAAATCGTGCCAGAGCACCCCATGCCGCAGCTTGATATGAAAGGTCAGTTTGTCCGGAGAAACCTCCCAGCTTTCCGCCAGCATCGGCTGGAACTGTTCCGGATGGGCATAATTGCGGTCCGCCAGCGAACAGTTGGCCAGCTCCCAGAACGCCGCCGCCGTGGCTTCATTATTGATAATGGCATTGAGATTCTTGGTTTCGGAAGCAATCGAACCGACCAACCGGCCGCCGGAGGGCGCATCTGGAACGAAAAATTCCCGGTTGGCGATGTTGTCGGCAACGGCAGTGGCAGCGGTGGCGGCAACAACCGGGCGTGAGCCGAGTCGGTCCTCGATCCGATCCAGCCGTTCGGAAATGCTGCGGTTTTCGACCAGGACCCGTTCCACCTGGCTCCGTAAGGCGTCATCGGCGGTGGTAAAGAAAACCGTCGCGCCGATAATTACCGCCGCCAGCACCAGCATGGCAATACCGTTGAAAAAACTGTGATTCATGCTCTTCCTTCCGTACCGACCGCCATGTTACAAGGTAATCCGGCGATGGGTAAAACTATTCCGTGCCGGGTCGTATTCGATTTCGGCCATGCAGCCGTTTCGGGTTACCGAACCGGCACAGACCTCGCCGCGGCCCGCGCCATCGACCTTGAGATACGGCTTATGCACATGTCCGCACAATGACAGCGCAATGTTCCCCTCACGCAACAACCCCACCACCTCTTTCTGCCCGAACAACCGATGCCGCAACCGCAACAGCGGATGATCCTCGATCAGCGGATAGTGTCCGATAATCACCCGCGGCCGTACCGCCGGCCGCGCACAAACCTCCGCCACAAAACGGCTTGTCGCCGGTTTCAGCACGCCGTGCGACGACAACAGATTGGACGGCCAGCTCTCGTTGACAATAATGAAATCGAGTTCTCCCACCTGAAGCTGTACCGGCAGGTCTGAAAAAGTATACCGGCCGCCGGTCAAATATTCAACCATCTCTTTCATATAATTGACGCATTTGGGTCGACGAACATAATAATCGTGGTTGCCGGGCACGAAAAAAAATGGCATGCCGGTTGCCACCAGCCGCTTCAAAATAGCCCTGACTTTGGCAAATTCCCCCGGCTGCCCGGTGGAAGTAAGATCACCGGTG
>JAQUZV010000112.1 GCA_028691155.1 Victivallales bacterium | reverse complement strand
GTGATTGCGGAACGACTGCGCGTCCTGGTCAAACACCATCACGACGGCGAACTCCTGACCGATGAGGCCGAACTGCTGCTGATTGCCGCCGGACGCGCCCAACATGTCCGCAACCTGATTCTTCCGGCGCTGGCCGCCGGGCGCATCGTGCTGTGCGACCGTTTCTTCGATTCGACCACCGCCTATCAGGGTTACGCCCGCGGCATCGACCTGAAGTTCATCGCCGACCTGAACCGGTTCGCCGCCTGCGGCTGCCTGCCCGATCTGACCTTGCTGCTCGACCTGCCGCCGGAAGAAGGCTTCCGGCGCACCGCCGAACGCGTCCCGGGTGCCGGCGGCGCCGACCGGATCGAAGACGCCGGTATTGCTTTTCACCGCCGGGTTTACGACGGTTACCGGCGCATTGCCGCCGCCGCGCCGGAGCGCATCAGAACAGTTCCGGCCGCCGGGGAACCGGCCGCCGTCAGCCACCAAATCGAAAGGATCGTCGCCGATGCAATTCGCGGATTATGAAACCCGGTTTCCGGCGCTGGTCCGCGCGCTGAAAAATGCCCGGAACACCAATCGCATGAGTCATGCCTATCTGCTTCACGGCGACAACCATCGGCTGCGGGAAGATTTTGCCGTCAAACTGGCCATGCTGCATCTCTGCGACCATCGACTCCCCGACGGCTCGCCATGCGGCGTCTGCGCCATCTGCGACAAATTGCAGCGCGGCGTCTACCCCGAACTGCATCAGTTGCGTCCCAGCGGCAAAATGCGTTTCATCAAAGTCGGCTCCCGCATCAATCCCGATCCCAACACCCTGCGCTGGTTCGAGGACCTGTTCTACCTGACCACCAACTCCGCCTATGCCCAAAAGGTCGGGATTGTTTACGACGTCGACCGCATGAACCAGGAAGCCCAAACCGCTTTCCTCAAAACGTTGGAAGAGCCGCCGCCGAACACGTTCTTTATTCTGACCACCGGCAATCCGGCCGCGTTGCTGCCGACCACCCGGTCACGCTGTCAAACGCTGATGATGCTGGAAAACCGCACCGAATTCGATTTCTCCGGTTGCCCCGAACTGCTCAATGCGCTCGCCCATCTCTCGTTTAAGGCCCGGGGCCGACTGGCGGCGGCCGAACATTGCGCCGCCGAAGTCATCCGGCTGGCCGGAACACTGAAAGCCCAGGCCAACACCGCCGCCGAACAGGAATGGAGCAATCAACTGGCCTTGTCGGAACAACTCGAACCGGCGGCCCGCAAACGCATCGAGGAGCAGTTTCAGGCCGCGGCAGTGGCCGAATATCTCCGGTTGAGGATGTTTTTCCTGAGCGCCATGCACACCTGGTTCGCCCAGTTGTATCTGCTCGCGTCCGGCGCGACGATGGAACAATTGCCCAATCCGGATTTCTTTGCCGCCGTCGAAATGCCCGCTTCTCCCGACGAGGATTTCGCCTATCACGCCATGAAGTTTGCCGACGAGTTGATTTTCAACCTTCGCTTCAATGTCGATGAAAGTCTGGCCCTGCGCACTTTTTGCCTCAATGTCGCCGTCATGGCCTGAGTTCCGGACCTCGATGCGAGGGTTCGGAAAGCCGGCTTCGTCGCCTCCCGTCCGAGCTCTTCAGGCCCGGCTGCCGCCGCCGCGGTTGAAGAAATGGCGGGGATCGCCCCATTCGCCGTAAGCGATAGTTTCGCCGATGGCGGCCACGCTCTGTTCCAGCGCCAGGCGGCTCTGCTCGGAATTTTCATTGATGGCCGGTTTGTTGCGGTAGAGCTGATACGACGGCCGGTATTGGGTGTCGGTGACATTGGGCATGATAACGTTAGCCCCCGCCTGGAGTCCCAGTTCGCGACCGCGCGGATGCAACGCCTGCAATGCCGTCGTCGCCGCGATATTCACGTCCTTCAGCAACAGTCGGGCGGCGGCAATCATCTTCAATCCCAGTTTCAGTTGCCGGTCCGGATCGAATACGGTCATCCGGGCCGCCAGCGGCGTTTCGTCATGCACAATGTACGGCCCCATGCCGATCATATCGATATCCATCGTGCGAAAAAACAGCAGATCCCCGACCAGGTGATCGATGGTCTGGCCCGGCAAACCGATCATCACCCCGGTTCCGGTCTGATACCCGACCCGCCTTAGCCGTTTCAGGCATTCCAGCCGCTCGGCATAGCGGTGATCGGCCGGATGCAGTTGCGCATAAAGTTGCGGATCGGATGCCTCGATTCGCAGAAGATAACGGTGTCCGCCCGCCGCGAACCAGCGCCGGTAAGTCTCTTCGCTCTGCTCGCCCAGACTCAGGGTGATGCCGAGCCGCCCGTACGACATTTCCTTGATGCCACGCAGCACCTGTTCGATAAAGGCCACATATTCGGACGAACTCACTTCGCCGCTCTGCAACACCAGCGAGCCGTAATCGTGTTCAAACGCCCAGCGGGCCTCGGCCATGATCTCCTCCGCCGACATCCGGAACCGCTGTGTATGCGGGTTGCTGCGCCGGATGCCGCAATAATAGCAGTCTTTGGAACAGATATTGCTGACTTCGATGATGCCGCGCAGAAACACCCGGCAGCCGACCCAACGGCGTTTCACCGCATAGGCCAGCGCATAAAGACGGTGCAGTTCCGCCTCATCTTCCAACTCCAGAATCGACTTCAAATCGGCCGGGGTAAGTTCCTGCTCTCCGTCTATTTTGTCCGCCAGTTCGTCCAGAAACGCCATCTTGCTCCTTATCAAATATTACCGCGGCAAAATCTCCCGGTCGGAGTTCTTCCGCGTTGTGCTCGGTTTACATTCGGGGGTATAACAGCATAATCGAGATGGCCGTTCCGTACAGGACCAACCCCAGCAGCAGAATCGTCCCTCCCCGCCGGTAGGCCGCCAGCTTGAGTTCCCGCAGATAGAGAATTCGTTCCAGTCGGTCGGCCGATTCCTCCGCCAGCAGCGACGTCAGCCAGCGGACGCGCAGCACCCGCCCCACCAAATATACCGCGGCCGCGATTACCGTGGCCAGCCCGGCAATTACCAACAATTGTCCGACAATATGAGTGCCGGCAATAATCCGACCGGAAAAACCGGTCACCGTCACCACAATCCCGGCAATGCTGACCAGCACCTGAGCGCGGGTCTGCAGCACGGTGAACTGACGATCCAGCAGGCCGTGTTGACGCAGCAAATCCCCGTCGGTCATTTTTTCGATCATGGCGGCTTCCCGGCGCAAGGCGTCGCGATTCATGACTGATCCTCCCGTTTGGCGGCGCCGGCAACACTGGTTACCGGGCCGTAGTGAATATCTTTGATTCGGAGTTCCGGTTCCGGCAGCGGTTCTCCGGCCAGATGGCGTCGGATCAGCTCCGCCGCCTCGGACTGCTTTGCTTCGGTCAGCCAGTGGATAACCAGTCCTTCCCGCTCCATCTTGCGGAACCAGATATCCTGCCGCTTGGCAAATTTGCGGATCTGAAACAGCAACTGGTCGCGCATGGCGGCGCGGGACAGCTCCCCGCGCAGATAACGCCCGATATAACGGTACTCCAAACCGAAAAACTCCAGCCGCTCCCAGCTCACCCCAGCCTCGTGCAGCCGGGCCACTTCGTCGATCATGCCGTCCGCCAGCCGACGGTCGAGCCGCGCCTCGATGCGGCGATGCACCTCGCCACGGGGATAAAACACCCCGATCACCAACGGATCGATCCGGGCGGCAATCGGTTCCACCTGCGCCGTGTCGCGGTCGCACTTCTCCAGCGCCCGGATAATCCGGACCGGGTTTTCACGCTCCGACAACGCCGCCCAGGACGCCGGATTCCGGACGCGCAGCAATTCCAGCAATTCCGCGGCGGACCGGTCTTTGAGTTCCCGGCGGGCGGCTGCATCGGGTCCGGCCCCCGGCAGGGTATAACCACGCAACAGGGCATTCAGATACAGCGGCGTTCCGCCGCAGAAAAACGGCAGCCGTCCCCGTCCGGCAATGGTCTCCAACGCGGCCGCTGCATCACGGCAGAACGCCAGCAGATGATAATCCACCGTCGGCGCCACCACATCGATCAGATGATGGGGAACGGCGGCGGTTCCGATGCCGTATTCGTCCAGATCCTTGCCGGTCCCCAGATCCAGACCGCGAAAGACCTGCCGGGAATCGACACTGATAATCTCGCCTTCGAACTGCCGGGCCAGACGAACCGCCAACGCCGTTTTTCCGGTCGCCGTGGGACCGGTAATCATGACAACTTTAATATTTTTCACAACTGAATTCAATCTTTAATTCGCAATCCGGAAAAATTATTCTAAATTACTACTATATTAAGGTTGCAATAAAATTACAGCCGATCGGCAATAAATAAAGAGCCGGAAGCGCCCGGTTACGGGATTTTTTATTTTACGGCTCGAAAAGTACGGGAAGAAGTAATGGAAAAACAGCATACCACCCAGAAGTCAGCTTATGTTTCGGGGATAGCGTTGCATACCGGCGCCCGGGCCGGATTGCGGATTTTGCCGGGCGAAGCCAATACCGGGATCATCTTCCGCCGCATCGACATGCCGGACCAACCCGAAATTCCGGCCCTGGCGCAGAACGTCACCGATGTCCGCCGCGGCACCACAATCGCCTGCGGGAAAGGATTCGTCGTCACGGTGGAACATGTCATGGCCGCGTTCCATGCCGCGCAAATCGACAATGCGGTAGTGGAAATGGACGGACCGGAACCGCCGATTCTCGACGGCAGCGCCCTGCCCTATTATGAAATGATTATCGAAGCCGGGAAAACCGAACTGGACGCCCCGGCCCGGTATATTGCGCCGAAAACGCCGATTTTTCTGGAATTCCGGGGGACCAAAATGGTTATTTTCCCCTGCGAGGAATTTAAAATCGACTGTATCACCTCGTTCGGAGAGACCATCCTGGACACGCAGTATTACGAACAGACCATCACGGAAGAAAATTTCGCCCGGGAGCTGGCTCCGGCCCGGACTTTTGTCCAATTCCGGGATCTGAAACAACTCCTGGCCATGGGGCTGGTCAAAGGCGGCAGCCTCGACAATGCCGCCATTCTCCATGAAGGCGCGATCATCTGCAAGGAAGGGCTGCGCTACCCCAATGAAATCGTCCGTCACAAGATGCTCGACATCGTTGGCGACATGTTCCTGACCGGTTGCCGCCTCAAGGGACACATTATTGCCGTCAAGCCGGGTCATCCGACCAATGTGCAGCTGGCCGGCGCCATACTCAAGCAATATTGTTAAAATTACAGAATACGACAGCAAAAGAGGAAAAGCGATGCAATTATTAACGTACCAGGAAATTCAGGAAATACTGCCGTACCGTTACCCGATGATGATGATCGACCGTGCGGTAATCGAAAGCGAAACCCGTGCCGTCGGCTTGAAGAATCTCACCTTCAACGAACTGTTTTTTCAGGGCCATTTTCCCAATCACCCGATCATGCCCGGCGTGTTACAGCTGGAAGCGATGGTTCAGACCGCGCAACTGCTGGTTCAGGATAAACTGGATCCGGAGCGTAAAGCCGATCTCTACCTCAAGCGGATGGACCGGGTTAAATTCCGCAAGCCCAACAATCCCGGCGACCGGGTCAAGATCGAAGCCAATCTGGAAAAACTGGACAACGGAGAAGCCGTCTTCCAGTGCCGCACCAGCAACAGCGCCGGAGTAACCTGCCAGGCCAAAATCACTCTGGCCCTGCGGCCGTTCAGCCGTCCGGAAACCTTTCCGGAACTCAATGAATTCGACAAAACCGCAAACATCCACCGGGATGTCAACGGCATCATGTCCCATGTTCCGCACCGCTATCCGTTCCTGCTGATCGACAACATCATCACCGCCACCGACGACGGTCATATTGTGGCCACCAAAAACATCAGCGCCAACGAAGAAATTTTCCAGGGCTACAAGCCGGGTTATCCGGTTCTGCCGGGGTCGCTTCAGGCGGAAATTGTCGCGCAGGCCGGGTGCTCCTATGTGCTGGCCAAACCGGAAAACAAAGGCAAGCTGGCCTATTTCATGGGAATCGACGAAGCGGAATATTTCCATCCGATCTTCCCCGGCGACCAGTTGATCTGCGATGTCAGTCTGCCGCCGGTCAAATCGCGTTTCGGCAAAGGCGCGGGCGAAATCCGCGTCGGCAACACGGTCGCGGCCAAAGTCTCGATGACTTTCGCGGTCATCGATCCGGAATAATTGCCGGTCAGCAAACTGCAAACAAAAAACCAACGGCAGAATTTCCGCCGTTGGTTTTTTGTTTCCAAAATAAAATTTTGCTTCAGGTCAAGCTATTCCCGATGCAAACATCGGAGTATTATGCTCGACCTTACACGGCTCGCTTGCGAGCCGGACGCAAACATTAAAAAGACAAAGGACATAAAATCGCCCCAAGGGGCGAGGTATTTAACCCAATGGAATAAAAATTAAATCAGTTCAAAATAGCCCCAAAGGTGGCTGAACGTCATTCAATGCTTCGGTATGACTGTTTCGCTTATAGGTCTTCCAAGTTATTTCATATTCCTCGGCCTGATTTCCCCACACACTCCACCCATTGCGTTTTCCACGGCCAAAAAGTTCAAGATAATCAGGAGGACTGCAACTTTCGATAATCTCATACTGCTCGACCGGCTTTCTGCTATGTTCCTGCTTCTGACTTCTAATGATATTAACCTGACTCCGGCCGGCCGGCAAAGTGCGCATTGAACCTTTGACGCCGAAAAGAATAATTTCGGTAGTATTGCGAAAATAAAAACCAACGCCACGTCCGTCCGGCCCACCATCTTTGCGGACCTTATGCCAGATCAGGTTGGTTTTATAACTGAATCCCCATGCCTTCATCACCTCCAAGCCATCCAGAAGCAATGCATTGGGAACCCACAAATACAAGTGTGCCTGCTCCGCAGTAATCGCACCAACGGGAATACTGCAGATATCAGCAAGTTTCAAAGTTGCATAACGATTCAATCTCTTGTGTTCAGGCGCTACCTTTCCGGTTCGATTCTGAAATTGCCATGGAGGATCGGCCAGAATCGTAGCAAACTTACGCGTCCCCACGAAATCAAGCAAATCATCCCCAATACTGCCCATAATCAACCATTCTCCATGATACATTTGCGTTTAATACCAAAGACCAAGATCGGGCATCCGGCACCTCCGCCGCCCTCAATTCGCGGCACCAGTTTACTAATATGTGTCGTCGAGGCACCATAACTTGCCCCTTTGCCGATTTGCTTGAAATATTCTTGCAATTCATCACATCGGGT
>JAQUZV010000111.1 GCA_028691155.1 Victivallales bacterium | reverse complement strand
CGGCGGGCGCGGAACGGGGGCGCCGGGTGTCGCCGCTGCCGTTGCCGTCGCACCCCGATCCGGCGCGTTTTCGGCATTTGGCGGAGGAACCCGGGGTCGGATTTGTCTTTACCGATTATGACCGGTTCGAACCGCTGATTGAACACTGCATCCGCGTCGGGGTGCCGTATGCCGTGTATACGGTGCATCGATGCAGCGCCAGGAACATCAACCAGCTTTGGATCGACACCGCCGCGGCCATGCGGCTGGTGGTAGCGCATCTGGTGGAACGGGGCCACCGGCAGATTGCTTTTTTCGGCGATCATCGCAATTCCCGGCGTTATCGCGGTTATCGTGAGGCCCTGCATCAGGCGGGATTGCCGTATGTGCCGTCGCATTGTCTGTTCGCCTCCGGCCGCGCCGACATGGCGGCGGTGGTGGCGGAGGAGTTCCTGGCCTCCCGGCCGGAACTCGATGCGGTGGCCTGTTCTTCCGACCTGCGGGCGTTGGGGGTGATGACCGCGGCGCGTCGACTGGGACGCGGGCTGCCGGAATTCGGGGTGGCCGGGGTGGACAATATCGGGGAGATTTTTCCCGGCATGCCGCGTCTGACCACGGCCGATCTGATGCGGCGTCAGGTCGGTGCCGGACTGGTCGATCTGGTGTTGGCGCTGGAGCACGGTGCGGCGCCGATGACGGTGGAAATTCCCGCCGCATTGGTGATTGGTGAAACCACATAGCGATGATAACTTATTTTCAACTGCTCGATTTCAAGGAGAGATGCGATGAAATTACGCCTCAAAGCCGTCAGTTCTCTGACCAAGGTGATGCCGGACGAAACCGTTCCGGCCGAACGTCCGCTGGCCGCCGCCTGTGTCTTGCGCGGCGAAGTGTTTTCCTTCCAGGTGGCATATTATGCCGAAAAGCATTACCCCGGTCTGCAATGCCGGGTCGCTTCCCCGCTGGGTGACGCGGTCACGTTGCGGCAGGTCGGGCTGGTCCCGGCGCAACTGCTGCATTGGGAGTTCGACGACAATATCATTACCCGGCATCCCGGACTGTTTCCCGACCCGCTGTTGCCGTTGCCGGCGACATTGACAGCGTTCCCTCACCAGTGGCGCAGCGTTTGGGTGACGGTCAAATTGCCGGAAGACTGTCCGGCCGGAGTCTATCCCATTACCGTGACCATGACCAATGAGAAGGAAGAAATCGATGTGGCGGCCACGGTGACGTTGGAAGTCCTGCCGGCCGCCCTGCCGCCGCAGCGCATGATCCGTACCGAATGGATTTATGCCGATTGTCTGGCGGTATTGTATCATACCGAAGTCTGGAGCGAACGTCATTGGGAACTGTTGGCACAGTATTTTCGCAACATGGTCGAACACGGCATTACCCAGGTGCTGACGCCGTTGTTTACGGTTCCGCTGGATACCGAGGTCGGCGGGGAACGGCCGACGGCGCAACTGGTGGAGGTGGCTTGTGACCGAGGCCGGTTCCGGTTTGATTTTGCCCGTTTGGACCGGTGGGTCGAGTTGGCCCGCAATTGCGGCTTGCGGCAATTCGAGTTTTCGCATCTCTACACCCAATGGGGGGCCAAACACGCGCCGAAAATCATGGTGCGGCGCGACGGCGGCGCGCCGGAACGGATGTTCGGCTGGGACACCGACGCCATGGGCGATGACTACCAGTCGTTTCTGGCTGTTTTTCTGGATGAACTGGTGGCGTACATCGATCGACGGGGATTGCGGGATTGCTGCTGTTTCCACATTTCCGACGAACCAGACCTGACGATGTTGGAAGACTATCGCCGTGCCGGAGCCATCATTCGTACCCGTCTGGCCGGTTTTCGGGTGGTCGACGCCATGTCGCATCTTGAATTCTATCGGGAAAAACTCTGTTTGAATCCGATTCCCTGTCTGGAGGCGCTGGAGGATTTTGTTGCGGCCGGGGTGCCGGAACTATGGACCTATTATTGCTGCAATCCGGCGACCGGATCGAGCAACCGCTTTTTCCATTATTCCGGCGAACGCACCCGGGTGCTCGGGTTTCAGTTGTATCGTTACGATATCCGCGGCTTTCTGCACTGGGGTTACAACTTCTGGTTTGCCCGGTGGTCCAAAGGGGTGATCGATCCGTTCACCTGTCCCGATGCGGGGGCGCAGTTCCCGGCCGGCGATGCCTTTCTGGTTTATCCCGGCGCGGACGGACCGGTCGATTCGTTGCGTCACGAGCTCATGCGCGAGGCATTGCAGGACCAGCGGGCGATGCAGTTGCTGGAAAGCCGGATCGGGCGGGACGCGGCGCTGGCCTTTTTGCAGGAATCCGCCGGCGGAGAATTGAGCGTCATGAGTTATCCGCAGTCACCGGAAGCATTGTTCAATCTGCGGCAGGTGGTCAATCGCCGGATTATCGCTGCCGGTTGACCGGAATGGCGACGTTATAGCCGAGCAACGTCGGGAAAAATTTTCCGGCGTTGCTTGGTGTGGTGCTTGCGGCGGAAGCCCCGATGGTCCGGTTGCCGGGCACGCGGGGTTATTTTCTGACTTTGATGGTCAGGTCGGGCGGCTGGATGGTGATCCGGGAACCGGGCTCGACGCTTTCGGTCAGCCAGACATTGCCGCCGATGATCGACCCCTTGCCGATGGTGATGTTGCCCAGTACGGTGGCGCCGGAATAGATGGTCACATCGTCCTCGATGGTGGGATGGCGTCGGGCCCCCTTGATGATCTTGCCGCAGGCATCTTTGGGAAAACTGAGCGCGCCGAGGGTTACGCCCTGATAAATTTTAACATTATTGCCGATGGTGGCGGTTTCACCGATTACCACCCCGGTGCCGTGGTCGATGAAAACACCCCGGCCCAGATGCGCGCCGGGATGAATATCAATGCCGGTTTCGCTGTGGGCATGTTCGGTCATCATGCGCGGCAGCAGGGGCACGTGCTTGTGATAGAGTTGATGGGCATAGCGCTGGATGGCAATGGTTTTGATGCAGGGGTAACTGACCACGATTTCATCGAGCGAAGCGGCGGCGGGGTCGCCGTCGTAAGCCGCCTGAATGTCGAGTTTCATGGCTTCGCGGATCAGCGGAATGGATTCCAGCAACGTTTGGGTTGCTTTTTCGGTCAGCACGTCGATATCGCAACTTTTGCACTCTTTCTGCTGGCAATTGTAGCGGAAAGCGCGGAAGATCTGGCGCGACAAGTTGGCATAGAGCCGGGCCAGCATTTCGCCGATACTGTAGTGAATGGTTTGAAAATCATAGGTGCGCAGGCCGCTGTAACCGGGAAAGGTGATTTCAATCAGGTCGCGGATGATTTCCAGCACTTCGTTGAGGCTGGGCAGGTTGAAGCCCTGAATATGGTTGACGCCTTTGCTGTCCTGATAGGTGACACAGATGTCCGTCACCAGCTGATCGAGATATTTTCCGGGGCCGGTAAGGTTATTCTTTTTTTTCTGGCAATTGATCATGATAGCCCGATTCCTTTCGTTGCGCTTGCGACCCGGTCCGCCTATTCGACGTTCTGGACCTGTTCGCGGATCTTTTCCAGTTCGGTTTTCATTTTAACCACGATCGGGGAAATTTCGCACCCGGCGGCTTTGTTGCCCATGGTGGTGATTTCCCGGTTGATTTCCTGGATCAGAAAATCCAGACTGCGTCCGATGACGCCGTCTTCCTGATGCAGATAGGACTCGAACTGGGTAAAGTGACTGTGGAGGCGGGTGATTTCCTCGGTGACGTCGGCCCGGTCGCAATAGATGACAATTTCCCGCAGAATACGTTCGTCGTTGCAGTCCAGCGGCAACCCGGCGGCTTCCAGCCGCTGCCGCAGTTTGTCGCGTTGCAGGGTTGGAATTGCCGCCGCCAGCGGCGTAATGCGTTCGACCGCCCGGCGGAGAAATTCCAGCCGCTGTTCGATATCGCTACGGAGATGATCGCCTTCGCGGCTTTTCATGTCCAGCAACGCGTCGAGCGCCAGGTTGACGGCGCGGGAAAATGCGGGTTCCGTCTCCGCCAGGGAAAAGTCGGGGCCGCCGACTTCCACCGCTCCGGGCAGGGCCAGAAAATCCTGAAGTCTGATTTCATTGTCGAGTCCCAACTGCCGGGCCAGTTGCCGGGTTTTATCGACCAGCGCCGTCAGCATGGCCGTATTGACCACTATTGCGGTGGCGGCTGCTTTCGGTCCGAACTGCACCGTAACTCTGACGTTGACCGCGCCGCGATGCAGACGTTCCCGAATCAGACGGCGCAGGCACGGTTCCAAACCGGACAGTTCCCCTGGCAGTCCGGCATGGACATCCAGCTGTTTCCGGTTGATGGAGGAAATCTCCACACAGAAAGTTAAATCCAGCCGGGAATCGGCATAGACGCCGCGGCCGAAACCGGTCATGCTTTTCATGGCGTGGCTCCTTTGCGGACGGCGGCCTTTCCCGCCAGTTCCGGAGTCTTGTCCGCCGGCGCCACCGTATGCGCCTTCAGGTCTTCCGGGGTACGGAGCTGCCCGATTATGGTAATGAATCCCTGGTAATTGGGACGGCATAGTCCGGATATCACCACCTGCCGTCCCGCTTCGTCGCTGGGCCAGACAAAAGAAACCTGAAGATTTTCATTCTGAACCGATTGCTGCAGGTCTTTCCCGCGTCCGGATATGCCGAGAGCAAACTTGGTGACAAAAATCCGCGGCGGCGAAAACCGGATCCGGTTGCGGTCGCTGGTTTGGAGGTAAAGCATTTCGTTCATGGCGTACATCATGGCATTTTTGATGGCCTGTTCGCGTACGGCTTCCATGGTCCGGAAATGGCGTCGCATGATTTTAACCGGATACCAGCCGCGTACGCCGTGATCGCTGACCCCGAAAACAATGATCGGCAATTTTTCCCCGGGTACGTTCCAAACCGCGCACATCTGACAGTAATCGTTGCCGCCGAGCGGCTGTACCGTTACCCAGAAGTCCCCGCCGGAATAGGTCTCCGCATACATGACCGGCTTGTTGTAACGGATGAAATTGCGTTGATCGGGAGTCAGTTCCCGCATGTGCTCGAGGACGAAATCGCGTGCATCCCCGACCGCCCGTTCCACATAATAGCCGCGGGACTGGCAGGACATCGCCACGATGGCGAGCAACACGGCCGCTCCGGCGGTGAAAAAACGACTGAAAAACGAAATCATCATTTTGATCCTGTCGGTTGTTTCGACTCCCAATTCTTTTTCTGCAATATAATACCGTCGCCGGTCGATTGCCAGTTATGGACAATAAAACTGTTCAGATTATTGTCCATTATCGATCCGGACGGCGGCCGGTGCCGGCGGGGATTGTGCGCCGGTGAGCTAAAATCCGAATTCCGGCTGACGAACCGGGGCCGGTTGGTTATAACTCCAGATGATCGGCGTCCGCCCGAGTTGTTGCAGTCGGGCGTTGATTCGGGAATAGGGCCGGCTGCCGAAGAAACCCCGCGACGCCGACAACGGCGAAGGGTGTGCCGATTTCAGGATAAAGTGCCGTTCGGCGTCAATCAGTTTTTCCTTGGCGGCGGCGTAGTTTCCCCACAGAACGAAGATCAGCGGTTCCTGCCGGCGACTGAGGGCGGCAATCACGGCATCGGTAAATATTTCCCACCCTTTTTTACGGTGTGACAGTGGTTGATGGGCGCGTACGGTCAAACAGGCGTTGAGCAGCAGAATGCCTTGTTCGGCCCAGAACTCCAGGTTGCCGCCGGCCGGGGGTGCGAGGTCGAGATCGCTGGCCATTTCCTTGTACATATTACGCAGGGAAGGGGGCGGTCTGACGCCTTCCGGTACGGAAAAACACAATCCCTGCGCTTGACCGTGGTCGTGATAGGGGTCTTGTCCCAGCAACAGAACCTTAGCCTGACGGTAAGGGGTCAGGCGGAAAGCCCGGAAAATATCTTCCCGGGGCGGAAATATGGTCCTGGCTGCGGTTTCCTCGGCCAGGAAATCTTCCAGACGGTGAAAATATTCCTGTTCGAATTCGCGGGACAGAACGGCTTGCCAGTCTGCCGGTAGTAAATCGTGTAATCGCGTCATGATGATGGCTTCCGGGTAAAAACTGTTGGCTTGAATTAAAACCAGACAAATTATCATCGTTACGGCGGAAATGCAAGCCGGAAAAGATTTAACGAATCCGGGAACGTCCGTCCGGAGGTGGGACGGGAGTTTTTCGCGGATTGCCGGTTGCTTTTTCCCCGGCAACTGGTAGTTTAAGGTGTGGTGGCAAGACCTTAAATCACAGGAGAATCGGAATGAAGCGGCTTTTCATGGCCCTGGCGCTGGTGTTGCTTGGTGCGGGGTGTGCTAATTTTCCTCCGGCCATACCCTTGGCCGGCGAGTTCAACCTCCATCCGTTGTTTGGTGACAATATGGTGTTGCAGCGTGACTTCCCGACGCCGGTATGGGGTACGGCCACACCGTCTTCCCGCCTGGAGATCACGATCGGCCGGCAGCGCTGCGAGGCCGTTGCCGACAGTGACGGCCGATGGCGGATCAATTTACAGCCGATGCCGGCCGGCGGTCCTCATACCATGTCGGTGCGCGGTCGGAACCGTATCGTTACCTGTCGCAATATTCTTTTCGGTGATGTCTGGCTCTGTTCCGGACAGTCCAATATGCAATGGAGCGTCCGCGAATCCGGCAATCCCCGGGCGGAGATTGCGGCGGCCGATTATCCCCGTCTGCGCCTGTTTCAGGTGGCCCACAAGGTCAGTGACAAACCGTTGACGACGGTTGCCGGGCACTGGCGCGTCTGCTCGCCGCAGACGGTGGCGAATTTTTCCGCCGCCGCCTACTACTTCGGTCGGGACTTATCGCGGCGGACCGGTGTTCCGGTGGGCCTGATTCAGTCCACCTGGGGCGGTACTCCGGCGGAAGCCTGGCTCGATCGCGCGGCGCTGGCTTCCGATCCGCTGTTGCAGCCGATCATGACCCGTCATGAGCGGTTGATGCGCAGTTATCGCGAAAACGAAGCGGCCTATCAGTTGTCGAAAGACATTCAGAAGAAGATTCGGATCGAGGATATGATGTATTACAACGACCCTGGCGTCAAGGCCGATATCGGCTGGGAAAGTCCGCAGTGTCGGGACGAACAATGGCGGACCATGTCGCAACCCGGGGCATGGGAACAGCAGGGATTGAATGTCGACGGGATCGTCTGGTTTCGCCGTTGGGTGAAGATTCCGGCCGCCTGGGCCGGACAGCCGCTGGAGTTGTCGTTGGGGGCGATCGACGATTTCGATCGGACCTATTTCAACGGGGTCAAGGTCGGTGGCATCGGGACCGAGAACCGCAACGCCTGGCGGACACCC
>JAQUZV010000110.1 GCA_028691155.1 Victivallales bacterium | reverse complement strand
TCGGCTCCGGGCAGTCATAATCTGATTGCGCCCCATATCCGGTGCGGGGTGGTCAATGCCGGTGACGGAGCGCACAGCCATCCGACTCAGGCCTTGCTGGACCTGTTCACCATCCGGGAGAAAAAAGGACGGATCAGAGGCCTGAACGTTTCCATTATCGGGGACATCCTTCACAGCCGGGTGGCGCGCAGCAACATCTGGGGACTGATCAAACTCGGCGCCAATGTGACGCTGGCCGGTCCGCCCACTCTGGTGCCCCGGGAATTCGAAAAGATCGGGGTTAGAATCTGCCACAATGTCCGGGAGGCGTTAAGCGATGCCGACGTGGTCAATCTGTTGCGGATTCAGCGCGAACGCCAGACGGCGGGATATTTCCCCAGTACCAACGAATATGCGGCTTTTTACGGGTTGAATCGGGATAATGCCAAATTCCTGCGTCCGGATACGCTGGTGATGCATCCGGGACCGATCAATCGTGACGTCGAATTGAGCTCGGAAATTGCCGACGGACCGCAGTCGGTGATTCTGGAACAGGTAACCAACGGCATGGCGGTGCGGATGGCGGTGCTGTTTCTGGTCGCGGGGTGTGTGAAAAAATGACAAAGCAGACGACTTTTATTTTAGCCGGGGGCAGGGTGGTCGATCCCTCCCGTAATCTTGACCGGGTGATGGATATCGGGGTGGCCGACGGCATGATTGTCGACCCGAACACCCTGTCCGGAGCGGAGAGGGTCGATGTCAGCGGCCTGGTGGTGGTGCCGGGGCTGATCGACATTCATGTGCATCTGCGCGATCCGGGACAGACTATTTCCGAAACCATCAGCACCGGAGCCATGGCCGCCGCCGCCGGAGGGTTTACCTCCATTGTTCCTATGCCCAATACCCGCCCGGCGGCCGACAATACCGGTACCATCGATCATATTATGCGCAAAGCCCGAAGCAGTGCGGTGGTCAAGCTGTTGCCGTGCGGGGCCTTGACCAAAGGGTTGGAAGGACAGGAAATGGCGCCGATCGGCGGCCTGAAAAAAGCCGGGGTCTATGCGTTGTCCGATGACGGAAGATGTGTTCAGAACAATTATCTGATGCGGAATATCGTGCGTTATGCCAAGGCGTTCGACCTGCCGATCCTCGACCACTGCGAAGAGGTGTCCATGGTCAATAAAGGCGTGATGCATGAAGGCGAATGGTCGACATTGCTGGGTATCCGGGGCATTCCGTCGGCGGCCGAGGAGATTATCGTGGCCCGGGACATTATCTTTGCCCGCGACGAAGAGTGCCGGATTCATATCCAGCACATCAGCGCCCGGGAAGCGGTGGAAAAGGTGCGGGCCGCCCGCAAGGAAGGAATTTCCATTACCGCCGAGGCGACGCCGCACCATATTACCTTTACCGACGAGCAGATCAAACATTTCGATACCAATTTCAAAATGAATCCGCCGTTGCGCTCCGAAGATGATCGCGAAGCGTTGCTGGAAGGGTTGCGCGACGGGACGATTACGGTTATCGCCACCGACCACGCGCCCCACAACGAAACCTCGAAACTGGTGGAATTCGACCACGCGCCGTTCGGCATCGTCGGATTGGAAACGGCGGTATCGGTGTGTCTGACCCAGCTTTACCATCGTCGGATTTTGACGCTGAGCCAGCTGATCGCCAAGTTTACCGTCGGTCCGGCTGAGGTGCTGGGGCTTGACATCGGGACGTTGAGAGAGGGCGTTCCGGCCGATATTACTCTGATCGACATCAATGAATCATATACGATTGACAAGAATGACTTTTTTTCCAAATCGCGGAATACGCCGTTCCATGGCATGAAAGTCAAGGGGCGGGTCAAGGCCACCATCTGCGACGGAAAGTTCGTTTACGACTGCCGCTGTCGCTGCCGTTCGGTCATAGGGTTTCCTGCCGCGGCGACGGCATTACCGATCGCCGGATCGTGGGGGTGTGGTTTCCGGGGACGCAGGTTACGGGTGAGACGGCGATAGCTGTCGGCGTCATCAGAGGGAGCTATGTACAAGATATTATGCAGTGGAATCGGACTCGACCGCGAACCGGCCGGGATGATCGAGTATGTACGGGAAACCGTGATGGCGTTGTGCCGGGAGCACCGCGTTGATCTGCTGTTGCCGGAAAAGGAGGCCGCGGCCTGGAAAGAGCACCGCGATGAATTGAAAATTGTTCCGGTGCCGGAGAGGTACAGCATGCGACGCGGCGGTTGGTGGGGGCGGTTGGGAACTCCGATGCCGTTGCCGTCGGAAGATTACGACTTTGTTTTTCTCCCCTTCGGCGGATGGCAGCCATTTCGGACTTCGGCGTTGCCGACCGTGGTTACGGTACACGATCTGTTGTCGTTTCAGCGTTGTCATGAAGGCGGGCGATGGCAGCGGTTTCGTCGGCGGTGCGCAATGTTGTCGTGGCTGCGACGGGCGCAGGTGGTCATGGCGCTCAGCGAGAGTATTCGCAACGATCTGGTGACGGACTGTCATCTGGACCCGAACAAGGTGGTGGTCAATTACAACGGCTTCGACAGCACCCGCTATTATCCCGATTCCCGGCACGACGAGCCGGAAATTCTCCGCAAACTGCATTTGGACCCCGGTTACATTCTCTATTTGTCCCGGGTCGAACATCCGGTCAAAAATCATCTCAATTTACTGAAGGCCTATGAAATGTTGCCGGAATGGCAGAAGAAGAGCCATCCGTTGGTCTGCGCCGGCAACCTGTGGCGAAACTGGGAGGTGCCGATCAAATATGCGGAGAGTTCGCTGGATCGCCATCGGATGCTGTTTCCGGGGTTTGTGCCGGACGACTGGCTGCCGTGCCTTTACCGTAATGCGGCATTGTACGTTTATCCTTCGCTCTATGAGGGGTTTGCTTTTTCTTTGCTGGAAGCAATGAGTTGCGGCATTCCCATTGCCTGTTCCGATTGTTCTTCCCTGCCGGAGATCGGCGGCGATGCCGTAATCACCTTCAATCCCGAATCGCCGGAAAGCATCCGGGATGCCATGCGGTCGATTCTTACCGATCCGGTGCTGCGCAACGAACTGGTTCGCAAGGGATACAACCGCAAGGAGAATTTCAGTCGCCGGCGTCATGCCGACAATATTATTGCGGCTTACGAACGATATCGGGACGGACGGAAGGCGTCATAGCCGCCGGCGGACATTATGGGGCCGAGCCGGTGTTTTTCCCCCATTGTTTCAGATGCCGGAATTACTTTTCAACCGGCAGAGAAAGCCGTAGTCATTACGGCGAGTGCTCGTTCGAGACCGCAACCGTGGCGCCTGCCGGGAAATCCCGCCGGTGAGATGTGGCTGCAAACCGGGGGAAAGACATTTTGTTGCATTTGACAACAATGGGAGTTATTTTTACCCGATTGATTTAGAAGTTGCAAGTATAAAATCGACGTCATATTCCAGTTGGAGATTTCATAAAGAAAGGTAGTAACAATATGAACTTCATCTTCCGCGGCAAAACCGTCTGGTTGCCGGTGGTCGGAACGGTACTACTGTTGCCGTTGTTTTCCGGTTGCAATTCCACCCCGGCCCGCAAATCCGATCCGGCGCCGGAAACCGTTTATATCCCGGCGTCCTACCGTCCGCTGATGAAAAATATTGCCCGCAGCGGAGTGCAGAAAGCGTGGCTGAAGCCGGCGCAAATCCGCAATTATTCCCGGATTGTGGTGGCGGTGGTGGTTGCCCCCAAACAGATTGCCACTACCGGTTGGGAGCGTTTCAGTTCCCGTTACCTGGCGGCCGACTATGACGAGGATATCCGATATCTGGCCAAATATGCCGGCAAATCGTTTCTCGACGCTTTCAAAAAAAGCCGGTCGCTGCAACTGGTGACCCGAAGCGGACCGTCCACACTGGTATTGGAATTTGCCCTGGTCCAGGTTGTGCCGAACAAGCCGGTATTGGGGGCGGTGGGCAATATTTCCAACCTGACGCCGCTGGGGCTTCTGCTGTTGCCGCTCAAGTTGACGTGGCAGGGCGATTCCAACGATACCGGCGGCGCCATTGCCATGGAAGCGGTGCTGCGCGACTCCGTGACCGGCGAGGTGGTGGGGGTGTTTGCCGACCGCCGCAAAGGGAAAACCGCCATTTTCAGCCTCAACGATTTTACCGCCTACGCCAATATCCGCGGCATTATCGATGCCTGGACCGCGAATACGGTGACGATGCTCGACCAGATCAGAAGCGGGAAACAGGTTCGGATCAAGGATGAAACCGGATTTGTCGTTTTCGACTCCTGATGCCACGCCGCGAAAAGATGCGGAAAAATTGGGTTTTACGGCTTTTTTATGCTTGAAAAAAAGAATTTCGTGAAATAATATACCAGTAATTACGAAAAGCGAATTCCAGGAGGACGCAAAAAATGAAAATCGGTTTGGTAAGGGAAATCAAGGCGGAAGAATTTCGGGTCGGTTTAACTCCGGACGGAGTGAGTGAATACGTGGCCCACGGTCATACGTTGCTGGTGGAAACCGGTGCCGGACTCGGTTCCGGTTTCAGTGATGACGAATATGTGGCGGCCGGGGCGGAAATCATTGCCGACCGCAAAGCGCTTTTCGATGCCGCGGAAATGATTATCAAGGTCAAGGAACCGTTGGCCGAAGAATACGATCTTTTCCATGAAGGTCAGATTCTTTATACCTATTTGCATTTGGCCGCCGACCGGCCGCAAACCGAAGCGTTGTTGGCGAAAAAGGTCATCGGCGTGGCTTACGAAACCGTACGCGACGCCAATGGCGGTCTGCCGTTGCTGGCGCCGCTGTCGCAGATTGCCGGCCGGATGGCGGTGCAGGAAGGCGCCAAGTATCTGGAACGTCCGTTCGGCGGTAAAGGCATTCTCCTCGGCGGGGTTCCCGGCGTGCGTAAGGGCAAAGTGGTGATTCTCGGCGGCGGCGTGGCCGGTTCCAATGCCTGCCGGATTGCGCTCGGGATGGGTGCCGACGTGACGATTCTGGATATTTGCACCCGTCGTTTGGCGGAAATCGAAGAAATTTTCGGGAACAGCGTTCAGACGCTCTATTCTTCCCGGGCCAATGTGAAGAATGCGATTCGGGATGCCGATTTGATTATCGGTTCGGTGCTGATCCCCGGGGCGACCACGCCGAAGCTGGTGCGGAGTGAAGACGTCAAGACCATGAAACCCGGTACGGTGATGGTGGATATTGCCATCGACCAGGGTGGCTGCTTTGAAACTTCCCATGTCACCTACCATTCCGATCCGGTTTATACCGTGGACGGCGTGGTTCACTATTGCGTCGGCAACATGCCGGGAGCCGTGGCGCTCTCTTCCACCATGGCGCTGACCAATGTGACGACCAAATACGGTCTGATGATTGCGGACGAAGGTATTGAAGCGGCGCTGAAGCGCCCGTCGGTACGGTCCGGGCTTAACTGCTATCTCGGCAAGCTCACCAACAAAGCCGTGGCCGAGGCGCATCAGATGAAGTATGAGGAGCTGGATGGACGAGCTGGATAAAAAGATCGTTTATCTGCTGGTCGGGAACGGGCGAACCAGTAACAATGAAATCGCCCGTGTTTTATCCGTTTCCGAGGGAACGGTACGCCACCGCGTCCGCCGTATGATCGACAATAACGAATTGAAAATTGCCGGTTTGATGGCACCGGAGGCGGTGGTGGATAAGGAGCTGGTGCTGCTGGGAGTCAAGGTGGCGATGAGCAAGGATCTGTCGGCGATTGCGGCCAGAATTTCGCAATTGCCGGAGGTCCAGGCTTCTTATATTACCACCGGACGTTACGATATTATCGTCGAAGCGTTGTTGACGGTCAAATATGGGCCGATCGATTTCCTGTGCGGGCCGCTGTCCGGTATCGACGGGATTGTTTCCACCGAAACGTTCATGGTGATGAAGAGTTTCAACAAATGGATCATTCCGCAGCTGGAGCCGGAGGATTCCCAATAGATTTGCTGTGCCGGGGGAGATGCCCCGGAGGTCCGCCGGGTGAGATTTTTCTCGCCCGGTGGTATTTTTTTACTTGCCGTTTGGGGTTAAACCGGTTTATTTATTCCCGACCGGGCATAGTCGGGCAACGGAAAGGGCGGAGAATGGAACAGAAAGTGGTATTGGTTACCGGAGCTTCCAGCGGGTTGGGACGGGCCATGGCGGTGCGGTTCCGTCGCGAAGGTTTTATGGTGATTGGCGTTTGCCGGCATTGTCCGGAAGAGACGGTCGTGGAGCGGTGGATCGAGGCGGATTTGACGACGGCGGCCGGGCGTGACCGGGTGGTGGAGGTTTTATCACGGGAAGTCGGGCGGTTGGATGTCCTGATCAACAATGCCGGCAAGGGCAATTACGCCACGTGGGAAGAGTTGACGGAAGAAGAGTTGCGGGCTCTTTTCGAACTCGATTTTTTCGCTCCGGTGCTGTTGACGGGAAAACTGTTGCCGTTGCTGGAGCAGAGCGGCGGCACCATTATCAACATTGCTTCCGTGGCCGGAAAGATGCACGTGCCTTGTATGGGGGCCTATTGTGCCGGCAAGGCGGCCATGATCCTCTATTCCGATTCCCTGCGGCCGGAACTGGTGCGGCGGGGCATTCGGGTTTTGTGTGTTCTGCCCGGACGAATCGACACCGGATTTTCCAGTCGGGCTTTCGGTCGGCGGCAGCCGCCGGAAACGCCGGGAGGCGGCCGGGCGGAAGTTTTGGCGGAACGGGTGATAACGGCCTATCGCCGTGGGCGTCGTCGGCTGTTTTATCCCGGCTGGTATCGTCTGGCGCTGTTGATTCCGAAGTTGCTGCCGGGATTGTATGACCGGAAAAATATTGAGTTGTGGCACCTGTAGCGGCGGCGGGACTTGTATAATCGGCGGCAAGAGGTTATCTTGCCGTGACGTTCTTAATTTTAAGGCAATGTTTTATGAAGCATGGGACCGGCGGGAACACAATCGGGCCGACAGGATGGGGTGGCATGGGGAGCGGCCGCCGTGCGGTACTGGTGTCGCTTCCGGTTTGGTTTTTCCGGCGATTTTTCCGGCGGTGGATCGGGTTATTGATCGTGATGCTGTCGGGGGTGGTCGGAAGCCGCAGTGAGGCCGAAGTATTTTGGCCGCGCTCGGGGGCCGGCGGCGAGTCCGGCGGCGGTTATGCGCCCGGTGCTTTGCCTGGAATATTGGGCGGACGGGTGGTCTGGTCGGAACCGCTGGTGGTCAACGGTATGCCGGTTAAATTGACGGTTACGGTGCCGGAATTGCCGTTGTGGGATTGTCTGGCCATTCTGCGGCGTGATTTTCCCCTGGCGGTTTTCCGTATCGGTCCGGATGGCATTATGGTGCGAC
>JAQUZV010000109.1 GCA_028691155.1 Victivallales bacterium | reverse complement strand
GCCGGAACACGGCCTGACCACATCGTTGTTGCAGACCGGGCGTTGGCGGCAGGGACGAATTACGGTGGAACTGCGTCTCGATGACGCCCGAAGCGCGGTGCGGCAGTTGGCCGACTCCTATGACGTCATCTTTCTGGACGGCTTTTCTCCGGATAAGAATCCCGAATTATGGACTTACGATTTTATTCGTCAATTGGCGCAGCGTCTGGCTCCGGACGGGATTCTGGCCACCTATTCCTCGGCCTATCCGGTATTGGGCGCGTTGTTGCGCGGCGGTTTGACGGTGGGGGTTGCCGATCCGTTCGGCCGCCGGCGCGGTGGTGCTCTGGCGGCGTGGTCGGGGGCGGCCATGGTGCATCCGTTGCCGGAAAAGGAGCGCTGTATTGTGCTGCGTTCCACCGCGGGAGTTCCTTACCGCGATCCGGCCGGGCAATGGGAGACCGGGCGGATCCTGCGTTACCGCGAACAATTGGTGGCGCGGTTGCGGCGGCGCGGTATTCCGCGCTGGTATCGGGAGCGGCCGGACGGCACCAACGGCGGATGAATTTCGTTTGGGACGGTGAAAGCACGAAAAAAACGTGTTTTTTGTCGTCCGGGAGTGGAAATTTCGCCGGAGCGAACCAATATTTTTCTGTTCTGGATTTTAGTTGTTTATCGGGTCAAGAGTTAATTCCGGGGTTGATGATGTTCCAAAGTAAAACCTGTATTACGGCGATCGAGATCGGCACCTCCAAGGTTTGTGTGTTGATCGGCAAGGCGGACAAAGAGGGTAATTTGTCGGTGGCCGGACATGGCGAACGGGCCTGTCTCGGGGCGGTAAGCAAGGGCGAAATCGTTGACGTCAGTGCGATTCTGGAATTGCTTTCCGCCGCGATCGACGAGGCCGATGCGCTGGCCGGAAACGACGTGATCGATCACAATAACATCTTTGTCGCGGTTACCGCGTCGGATATCGATTCGTTTCAGGGCGTCGGCAATGTGTTCGTCACCGCGCCGGACCGCCGGATTACCGAAGCCGATGTGGACGAGGCGGTGAAGAACGCCCAGGTCAAACCGTTATCGCGCGGCCATGTGGCCATCAACTCTTTCGATTCTTATTACCAGATCGACGGCATCCGCCGGATTCGCAATCCGCTCGATCAGGTGGCGGACAAACTGGAGGCTTTCGTCCATGTGATTCACGGTGACGAAAACCGCATTGAAAATTACCTGTCCGCCGTGCGCGACACCGGATTCGACGAAGGTGTTCTGCCGGTGTTCAGCGGGGTGGCGTCGGCGTTCGGCGTTCTGACCGAGGACGAAAAGGAGCATGGCGTGTTGCTGGTGGAAATGGGGGCGGGAACCACGGAATATCTGGCGGTGTATAATTTCGGCATGATGCTCAGCGGCGTGCTGCCGGTCGGGTTGGAACATGTGGCCAACGATCTTGCGGTGGGGCTCGATCTTCATATCGGTCAGGCGCGCCGGGTGTTGAACGAAGGCGAATACTACCGGTTGAAACGGTCCGGGAAGCCGACGTTGGAGCTGCGGACCTCTTCCGGCGTGCTGCGGCGGATTCCGGTGACTTCGATTGAACGGATTATCGATCTGCGGATGCGGGAGATTTTCCAGATCATCAATGCGAAAGTCAAGAAGGAAGATATCCTGATCAACACCGGCGGGGTGATTTCCGGCGGCGCCGCGCTGTTGCCGCAGACCATGGAAATCTTTAAGAACGTTTTCGAAATACCGGTTCGCGCCGGACATCCGCTGGATTTGACCGGCGCGTCGACCGATCTGGACACGCCCCGCTACAGTACGGTGTGGGGACTGCTCAAATACGGCGAATATATTACCCGGGCGCGGCAGTCGCGCAGCAACAAGGGCGCCTGGGAACGCTGTCTGGATTCGGTGGACAACATGCTCAAACCGGTATTCAAGAATTTTTCGGAACTGAAGAACGCCATTAAGTTCTAGTTCTTCGGCGTGCGGATGGCAACAGGGGCAAATTTATAACGGGATTCAAGATCAGGATTGTGACGAAAGATATGGAAGGGCAACCCAAAGAAAAAATCACGGTGATCGGCGTCGGTAAGTCGGGGGTCAGAATTCTTGATACCCTGACGCGTCTCAAAGCCGCAACCCGGCTTCATCTGGTGGCGATCGACACCGACCGCGATTCGCTCGACAGTTGTGCGGTGGCGGAAACGATTCTGGCGGATTCCGGCTGGCGCAACGGCGCCGGTTGCGGCGGCGATGTCATCAAGGGGCAACGTTCGCTGGCCCGCGAACGCAACCGTCTCGGGGAATTGCTGCAGGACAGCACCATGTTGATTGTGACCGGCGGGTTCGGCGGGGGAACCGCAACCGGCGGGGTGCCGATTATTGCCAGCGTGGCTTCCGACCGCAATCTGCCGGCGGTCTATATGATGACGCTGCCGTTTTCTTTCGAGGGACACAGTAAACTGCGGATTGCCGAGGACGGGGTCAAAGAGCTGTTGCCGACGGCCGATGTGCTGATGTGTTTGCCGAATGATTTATTGTTTTCGGCGCTCGACGCCAATGTTCCGGCCGATGAGGCGTTTCTCCGGGCGGATATCGAGATGGCGCGGACCATTCTGGCGATCACGGAGATTTTCCGTTGCCGGACCTTGCTTTCCGCCGATTTTTCCAGTCTGCGCTCGGTGCTGCACCGCCGCCGGAGCGTCTGTTGTTTCGGTATCGGAACGGCGCTTGCCGCCGACGGTCTCAACCGGTGTCATATTGCGCTGGAGCGGATGTTGCAGTCGCCGTTGATGGGGGGCGTCGATCAGTTGAAAAACGCCAGCGCCGTGATTCTGATTATGACCGGCGGCAGTGATATGCAGCTCAGTGAGATGAAAAAAGCCATGGAAGTGGCGGAGAGTTTCATCCCCCCTACGGCGCGGGTGATCGTCGGGGTCAATACCGACGAATCCTATGCCGATACCATTCAGATGACGGCAATTGCCGTCCGTTACGACAAGGCCGATACGCCGCCGCCGGAAGTCCCGGTGGAAAAACCCTTTTCCCGGCCCGTTCCGGCCCCGGTCAGTGATCGGAGCGAGAATTTCAGCGACGATTTGTTCGAACAGGCGGAACTGCCGCTGCAGAACATTTCCAAAGGCATCTTCGTCAACAGCACGCCCTTTATTTACAACGGCGAAGATCTGGATATTCCGACTTTCCAACGTAAGATGATCGGCATCGACAAGGGTGACTGATAACGTCCGGATCTTCTTTCCTTTCCCGGCGGCGGCATGAGGCCAGATGACCGGGGGGATAATCGGATCGGATGAAAGGCAGGAAAACTCCTGGCGCCGGTTATCGGCGTTGTCCCGATTGGGGGTGTCGAATTTTCCCGCCTGCCTTATCTCGGGCATAGACCGGTGGCAACACCATTATCCCGGCGGGGGTTGTTTCCCGCGATCTTTCTCTTCACGGTGCGTCGGTGTAAGGGGTTGGGTCGGGAACTCCGGCGTCGACAAAACCCTGATGGCGCAACAGGCAACTGTCGCAATGGCCGCAGGCCCGGCCGTCCGGGGCGGGATTGTAGCAACTGTGGGTCAGGCGGTAATCCACGCCGAGTTCGAGGCCGCGGCGGATAATGTCGGCTTTTTTCAGGTATTGCAGCGGGGCATGAATATTGAAATGCCAGCCCTCGTCGACGGCTTTGGTGCCCAGCCGGGCGCATTCGGCGAAGGCCTTGATGAATTCGGGACGGCAGTCCGGATAGCCGGAATAGTCCAGCGAGTTGACCCCGATAAAGATATCGCGGGCGCCCAGCACTTCCGCCCAGCCGGTGGCAAAAGAGAGAAAGATCGTATTGCGGGCGGGGACATAAGTGACCGGGATTCCGGTGCCGGCGCCGCCTTCCGGAACGGGAATGTCGTCGGTCAGCGCCGAGCCGCCCCATTGCCGCAGGTCGATGTTGATCACCACATGGCGGGCCACCGCGGCGGCTTCGGCAATTCGGCGGGCGCATTCCAGTTCAACCCGATGGCGCTGGCCGTAGGCAAAACTCAAGGCATAACAGGCAAACCCTTCCTGACGGGCAATGGCCAGACAGGTGGCGGAATCCAGTCCGCCGCTCAGTAGTACGACAGCTTTCGGTTGAATCATGGTCTCTTATACTCCTTGTTGCTCCGGACCCCAGATATATTTGTGCAGTTGCAGCTGCATCCGCACCGGCGGCCGGTCGGCGATCAGCCATGCCGCCAGTTGTCGCGGCGGCAGTGCCGGCCAGACCGGACTGAAAATCAAATGGGGCGTCTTTTCTTCCAACCGGTAGCGGCGGATGATGTCCCGCGCATAATCGTAGTCCTGCCGGTTGCTCAAGACAAATTTTATTTCATCACGCGGGGTCAACTGTTCGTAGTTGTCGAAATTCATCTGCTCCGCTTCCCCGCTGGACGGTGTTTTGCAGTCCAGAATGCGGATGGTTCCCGGCGGCAGTATTCCGATGTCGGCGGAGCCGTTGGTTTCCACCAACACTTCGAATCCGGCCGCCAGCAGTTCCCGGCAGAGTTGTGCTGCCGCCGGGCCCTGGGCCAGGGGTTCCCCGCCGGTAATTTCCACCAGATTCACGCCGGAAGCGCGCGCTCCGGCGACCAGCGAGGTTATCGTTTCTTCGCTGCCGGAGGTAAACGACTGCGCATAGAGCGTATCGCAATAGCGGCAGCGCAGGTTGCATCCGGACAGGCGGATAAAATAGCATAACCGTCCGGCATGGGTGGATTCCCCCTGAATGCTGAGAAATTTTTCCGTGACCCGCAGGGTTGAGGTTTCGGTCATGACCGTTTTTGCGCTCCAAAGTATGTGGCGCCGGAAGAGGGCGATTCGCATACCCGGACCCGGTCGACTTTGACGCGGCCGTCGTCGAGGGCTGCTGCGAGTTTTTCAAAAATAGTCTTGGCAATCAGTTCACTGGTCGGATTGCTGGCGGCAAAATACGATAATTCGGAAATGTTGGTGTGATCGAACTCCGCCAGAATTTTTTCCAGTTCGTCCTTCAGGCGGCGGAAATCCACCGCGATGCCGATGGCGTCGAGTTCTTCCGCCCGCACAAAGGCCTGTACTTCCCAATTGTGTCCGTGCAGACGGGAACAATTGCCCCGATAGCCGCGCAAACAGTGCGCCGCCGAAAATTCTCTGCGGATATCTACTTCAAACATAATCTTTTGCCGCTCCATGGTTCTTTTTACTGTTGTCACGATGCAGTGTAACTTTACGGCAAAGCGGGAAAATTACAACTTGCCGCCGCGGTTTTGCCCTAAAATAACCGTGGTTCCGGGGCTTCGAGAGTCGCCATATCGGCCGTGCTTCAATGGTATCCATCCCGGTTTCCCTTTTTTCCGCCCCAAAGCGGGCGTCGGACCAAATGAATCGGGATCGTCTGTCCTCCTATCCGATTTTCCGGCAGGATGATAAAGATGGTTCCACGAAGCGGTTGCCGGAGGAGCCCAGGGACGCGATGCCGCTGACTTTACGGGTCAGTTCTGCAATTGCCGCTGAATGGCGGAAAGCGCCATCCGGAACGATTCGTCGGCCTTGCTGCGGGCAATAACCTTCTTTTCCGCATGCATGATGGTGGCATGATTTTTCCCGAACGCATCGCCGATTTCCGGGTAGGAGCGATCGGTCATCTTGCGGCTGAGGTACATGGCCACCATGCGCGGTTCGGCAATGTTCCGCGGCCGCTTGTCGGACAGAATATCGGTGACGCGGATTTCAAAATAATCCGCCACCACTTTCTGGATGTTCTCGATGGTCACCTTGCGCGAGGCGGTTTCTTCCTCCAGCAGGTTCCGGAGCAGGTCTTCGGCGCGTGATACCGTGATCGGGCAATTGGCCATGGCCGAAGAGAAGGCCACCAACCGCATCAGTGCTCCTTCCAGGCGGCGGATGCTGGCCGTGATCCGTTGGGCAATGAACTGCAACACGTCATCATCCAACTTGATCAGGTGTTCGTTCTGCTTCTGCTTGAGGATCGCCAGCCGGGTTTCAAACGACGGCGGCGTAATTTCCACCGTGACGCCGCATTCGAAACGGGAAACCAGCCGCTGTTCCAGGCCGACGATTTCGCACGGTTGCTTGTCGGAAGTCAGAATAATCTGTTTGTTGTCGTTGTACAAAGCATTGAAAGTATTGAAAAATTCTTCCTGCAACTGGGTTTTGTTGGCCAGTTGGTGCACATCGTCCACCAGCAGCACGTCGACGCGCCGCGCCCAGTTGCGAAACTGCGAATGCTTGCGTTCGCTCAGTGCATCGACGTAACGGTTGAGGAATTCCTCACAGGTGATGTATTGGACCCGGGTGGCGGGATTGCGCTTCAAAATTTCATGTGCCACACCCTGAATCAAATGGGTCTTGCCGATGCCGGTGACGCCGTAAATATAGAGCGGATTGTAGGCTCCGGGCGACTTGGCCGCCGTGGTGGCCGCCGCATAGGCATAACGGTTTTCTTCTCCCACGACGAATTTGTCCAGCGTATAACGCGGCAGCAGATTGGCCGTACACTGTTTGACGTTCTTTTCCTCGCCGGGACTCATTCGATGGACCGCGGTTTTGGCGGCCGGCGTTTTGGTTGTCTGAGCCGGTTCCGTTGCGGCGGCTTCTTCTTCCTTGGGCTGATAGCCGTATTCGAAACGGATATCCCGGGTGGTTCCCGCCGCATCCTGAATGGCGTCCTGCAGCAGATCGCCGTAATTGTCTTTCAGCCAGTCGGCAAAGAAGTCATCGGAGACTCCCAGTACGATCGTGTCTTTTTCCATGGCCACCGGCACGATGGGCCGGAACCAGTGATTATAAGTCGGCGCCGGTATTTTGTTCTTTAAATAACGGGTGGCGCCCTGCCAAATTTCCCGTACGGTTATCTGATTGCCTTCCAGCATTTTAATATCCCTTGCCCAAAAAATTCCCAAGTTGTTAACAACGGTTTTGCGCCCGGAGACAGTGCTCCCATGAATAATGGCGTCGTGTTTATCGGTCTTCTGCGTGTCGGTTGCGGGGAATGTGCCGTCGGATCATCGTTAAGCACACTGGAGGTAGAATTTGAGGTTGAAACCTGATTTTTGGCCCGCAGTGGCGCGCCAAAATACTTTTGCCTCGGCAATTGGCCCCGTCAGTATTTGCAATATAGGCTGAAATTAATCACTTACGCACTTTTGCAAACTGTGCCGAAACTTATTAACAAGTTATCAACAACCCCGGGTTTCTACCCCCGCAGGTGACAATAATCAAAATAGCAATGGCCGGGCAAATATGCAAATCCAAAGCGGCAAAAAAAAAAGAAAAAAAATTAACATTTTTCTAAGAAAAACGCTGGACATGGAACATCTGTCTGCGGCGGTTGCCATTACGGCTTTCGGGCCGCCGAAAGTTCCGGCGACT
>JAQUZV010000108.1 GCA_028691155.1 Victivallales bacterium | reverse complement strand
GCCCGGGACGCCGCCGGAACCCACGAAAAGGTAGTGGCGATTGTCGGTGACGGCGCCCTCAACTGCGGGCTGTCCCTGGAGGGGTTGAACAACGTTCGCGAGACGACGCGGGATATGATTATCATCCTCAACGACAACAAGATGTCGATCTCAGAAAACGTCGGCGCCATCCCCGCCTATCTCAATTACATCATCTCCGGCCGGAGTTACAGCCGCTTCAAGGCCATGGCCAAGGTCATGCTGCACAAGATTCCCCATGGGGACGAGATTCGCCGGAAGATTTCCCGGCTGGAAGAGGCCACCAAAAGTATTTTTGTCCCGGGGGTATTTTTCGAAGAACTGGGCATCCGGTACATCGGCCCGATCAACGGCCATGACTTCAAGGAGCTGTTCCGGACGCTGACGGCGGCCCGGGAATACCATCGCCCGGTCATTGTTCACGTCATTACCGAAAAGGGGCGCGGCTATGTCCCGGCCGAAGCGGCGCCGGAAAAATTTCACGGCGTTTCCGGGTTCAATCCGGTTACCGGGCTTTGCGAAAAACGACCCTATCCGATCTCTTTTTCCGCCGCCTTCGGCACGGCGGCGGTCGAGTTGGCGGAACGGCATGGCGAGGTAACGGCAATTACCGCCGCCATGTGTTCCGGCACCGGTTTGAAACCGTTCGCCCAGAAATTCCCGCATCGTTTTCACGACGTCGGCATTGCCGAGGAACATGCCCTGGTTTTTGCCGCCGGGCTGGCGGCGGGAGGTCTCCGACCGATTGTGGCCATTTATTCCACCTTCATGCAGCGGGCGCTGGACTGCATTTTTCACGACATTTGTCTACAGCAGTTGCCGGTCATCATCTGTCAGGACCGGTCCGGAATTGTGGAAGACGGCCCCACCCATCACGGCATTCATGATTTGTCCTTTCTCCGCCATCTGCCGTACCTGACCATCATGCAGCCACAGGATGAAACCGAACTGCACCGGATGCTGTTTACCGCCTATGAACTCGGGTCTCCGGTGGTAATCCGCTATCCCAAGGGGCATTCCGAACATCCTTACACGCCGGAACCGGAACCGGAACTGCTGCCGGTCGGCAAGGCGCAAATCGTTCGCCCCGGCAGACATGCCGCCATCTGGGCGCTGGGGAACGAGGTCGGAACGGCGGAACACGTAGCCGCACTGCTGGCGGACAAGGGATGGGACATTGCCGTCGTCAACCCCCGTTTTGTGGTGCCGTTCGACCGCGAACTGTTGCTGGAACAGGCGGCACAAATGCCGATCGTCACCATTGAAGACAACCAGATTTCCGGCGGACTCGGTTCCATTGCCGACGAGCTGCTGGTTAATTTCCATCACCACGGACTGCGCCATTTCGGGTGGGGCGAAACGATTATCCCGCACGGCGATCCGGCCCGACTCCGACTGGAAGCCGGACTGGATGCGGCGGCCATTGCCGCGGCGGTCGGAACCTTGCTGGCGGAATCAGGTGTAACTCCAAACCATCCTACCAAGGAAGTATTATGAAACGAAAAATTATCCCGATGTTATTGTTGCCGTTGCTGCTGTCGACAGCGGTTCTCGCCGAAAGCACCAGCGATAAAACCGCCCGGCTGGGAAAAAACCGCAAGGAGCTGGAACTACAGATGCACCGGTTGCGCGTTGAGATGATCAACCATGACCCCGAACTCAAGCAGTTGGTTAAGAAGATCATGGAAATGCACAAGGAGCTGCAGCTCCGCATCGATGCTGCTCCGGCCATGAAAAAACTGTTGCAGCAGGCCACGGCAATAGATCTGGAATTACAGGATATGGCCCGGCAGAAAAAACAATCGCAGTAGCCGGCCGTAAACGCATGACCGCTTTCCGCCGTTACGCCTCCGACCGACCATATCGTCGGATATAGGCGTCAAGGTCGAATTTTCTCGCCATGCCGGAACGGGTCATTGTCCGCACCGTCCCGAAGACGGGATGTTCCGGCCAGGGACGGTCATGCTTGCCGAAACACCAAGCCACCCCGGTATAACTGTTGGGATCCCGACCGTCCAACTGGTAGCGGTTGTTGAGTTCCAGACACAACCGGAATGCGGCAGCGGGGTCGGCGCTCCATTCCAGAATTTTCTTGCCCCAGTACATGCGCAGGTAACCGGCCATATAACCGGTGTCCAGCAGTTCGCGCTGCGCGGCGTTCCAGGCGGCGTCGTGGGTGGCGGCGTGTTCCAGGGTGGCCGGGTCATAGTCATAGGGACGACGATCGGTCCGGTGCCGCTCCAGATTGGCGCGGGCCCAGTCCGGCAACCCGGCAAAACGCTCGTAATCGGGATTGTAAACGACATAATTGATGGCCAGCTCGCGCCGGACAATGAGTTCTTCCAGAAACGCGGCGCACTCCGGCGCGCCGGTCTGCTGCGCCCGCCATGCCGTTTCCAAGGGGGAAATCTGGCCGAAATGCAGATAGGGACTGAGGCGGCTGGAAGCCTCCGCCAACGGATCGTTGCGGCGGTCATAGCGCGGCAGTCCTGTAGCCAGAAAACGTTGCAGCCGGGAACGGGCGGCGCGGTACCCGCCCCGAAATACCGGGGACGGCGCTTCGTGGCGATCGAAATGAAGCCGCGTCAGCAGCTCGTCCGGCCGCGTCCAGACTATTCCCCCCGGCAGTTCTTGCGGCTTTAACGCGTATTGCGGCACCTCATGTTCCGGAACCCGGAGAAATTGCGCCAACTGCCGGTTCAGCTTGGGACGAAGCGTCCGGGCCATATATTCTTCCTTCGTGGAGGCAACGGCGACCGGCACCACCACTTCGCCTTCGATTTGCACCACCGGACAACCGGCATGTCTCGCCACTTCGGCGCGCCATTGCCGCTGGAGACGCGTATAACCGCAATCGGCGACCACCAGAGCCGCTGCCGCGGCCAGGTCGATGGCTCCTGCCGGGGGCGAAGTCAGGCGGAGGATAAAGGGAAGATTGCGTTCGGCCAGGGCCGTCCGGGTTTCCGCCAGTCCCTCCAGCATAAAGGCATAACTGCGACGGGTCGCTTCCGGAAATGCCGGAGCCAGACCGAAATAAACCACCAGCGGCAGATGCCGCCGGTTGGCTTCCGCCACGGCATATTCCAGCGCCGGGTTCCAGGCGACCCGCTGTGCCGCCTGCATCCAATACAAAACGTAGCGACCGGCGGCGCGAACCGGGAGGTCGTTCAGATAACGGATTCGTTCCGGGTCCATCATGGCATTCCCCCTCGCTCCGAATCGTTACAGCAAGAAATTATTTTACCGCCTCGATGCGGAATCTGGCCACGGCGTCCAGCGACATTTTTTCCGGAAACGTAAAATTGACGTACTGGGCGTCATCGGCATTGAAATCCACCTTGGCGTTGCTGCGGCCGATTTCCTGCCCTTCCCGATTGTAGGCTTTGGCGCACAGCATGGCGTAAACCTTCTTATGCGAAATCATGTAAATGGAAAAACCATGCTCCGAATTGTCTTCCGACAATGGTTTGGCAATAGTCTTTTCCAGCCCCAGATTCTTGATGTCGTCGGCCAGCATAACCTGAACCTGTTCGGCATTTTTCAAGCCCTTGTCGATGCCTTTGGTGAATTCGGCCAAATTTTCCCCCACCTTGCGTCCGGTTTTTCCCGCCAGGCTTTCATCGTCTTTTTTGCCGCAACCGCAAGTGAGAATCAATGCGGTGCCAACCAAACCCATGACTAATCTACTCGACATTTTGGCATTCCTTCCACTTCTGTATTTACTTACCCCCAATTCCCCGAGATAATAGAATATGGCACCTCTTTCATGAAAATGCAACCCCCAAACCGCGGCGGCGCCATCCCGCGACACGGTTGCTTTTTTATTCTCTGCCGTATATAGTCAATAGTAACATCATAGACAGGAGAACAAGATGAACATGGTACGGGGATTAGGCATTGCGATAATATGTTTCGGGGTATGCGCGCCACTGACGGCGTGGAAGGTGATACCGGAAAAAAAAGATCAGGCCTCGACCATCAAAACCGTTATTGTCTCCAATGGCCGCATGGTAATCGTCAACCAACAGGGAAAAGCCATTGACGTCAGTTTTTCCGACCTGGAACAACTGGCCCGCGGCGACAAGAAACTGGTCAAGACCGGTTCCAAACCGCAACCCGCCTCGCCTCCTTCTCCGGCCGTGACCGCACCGGCGACCGTCACCACCGCCGTCGCCTCTTCTCCGGCCGTGGCAGCGTCCTCCGCCGTCGTTCCGGATCAGGCGTTCATCCGTCAGGCCATCGTCACCGCCGGAACCTGGTTCGTATATACCGCGGCTCCGGGCCGATTCAAAATTTTCGGAACCCAACAGTACGTGCCGATGAAAGAAGGAACGCTGCTGAAAGGGGTCTTCGTCAATAAACGGCTTTACCTGCTCAGTCGCGACGGAGTATTATTCGAACCGACATGGGAAAACAATTTCGATTTTTCCCGTTATATTACCGAATTCGGCAAGTACCGGCAATCATTGCAGCAGCGCCTGACCGATATCGACGGCAATCTGGCCGCCGCCGCCGTGCAGCGGGAAAAAATCACCCGTGACATCTATTTTCTTACCACTCAGGTGGTCCAGGTATTGAACGGGAACGATTATATCGACAACACGATCATCAACTCCCGGAGACCGCCGGATTGGAATTTTGTCTCTTCCAACGGCCTCCCGCCCAGTTCCATTGGATTCTACCTCGATTTGCGACGAAAACTCTCGCGGGAAGAACGCGATCGCAGGAAAATCGACCGCCAAATCGAGGACCTGAACAAGGAACGCAATCAACTGGTCATTACCATCCGCCAGTGCACGGAAGCCTGGCAATCGTTGGGAGGTAAGTAGAATTGCGGCAGGATGAAATGACGGCGGGCGTCAAACGACCCGCCGCCCCGGATAACGGCAATAATGCTCAGCCGCGGACCGATTTGACAATAGCAACGGCCTCGGCCGCATTTTTGGCAATGGTACCCCAGTCTTCCGCCGCAATGGCGTCGCGTTTGGCAATCCAGGAACCACCGACCGCGCCGACCAGCGGGCATTCAATATAACTTTTCAGGTTGACGGCGTTCAGTCCGCCCAGCGGAATAAAACTCAGGCCCAGATGTTGATAGGGAGCGGCCATGGACTTAAGATGTTTGATGCCGCCGGAGGTTTCGGCCGGGAAAAATTTCAGCAGCCGACAGCCCAGTTCCACGGCGGCTTCGATATCGGACGGGGTGGCAATTCCCGGCGCATAGGACAAGCCCAGATTCAGCGCGCATTCCACCACGCGGCGGTTGAAACCGGGCGCTACGGCAAACGCCGCCCCCGCATCGTAAACCTGCTTGACCTGATCGGGCGTCAGAACGGTGCCGCACCCGGCAATCATTTCCGGCACGTTTTTCCGGATCTCTTTCAGCGCCGCGACGGCGGAATCGGTCCGCAACGTCAGTTCCATGGCATTGATGCCGTTTTCCAGCAACGTTTCCGCCAGCTTGGCCGCTTTGGACGCATCATCGATCACCAGCACGGCGATAATACCGCCCTGCCGGATTTTTTCCGCCAGTTCCGGATTGAAAGCATTCATGATAGTTTTATCTCCTTTTGACCTTGAGGTCGGGTTGAGTGGTTACCGTCCGTATGTCCATACCGAAAGCGGAATCGGCAACGACGGCCGCCGGTACAGTTGTTCATAACATAGGATGGCGCGGGAAAAAGTCAAGCGATTTTAGGACGGTAACCTAAGCAGTCCCTCCGGGAGTAAAGGTTATGGCGGCAACTTCTCCCGGCGGCGGTTGCCGCATCGTTGATTCCGGTTCGGTCGACCACGGCAACGCGGCAATCAGTCCGGCCGGAATCGGCGGTGATCATGGTCCGGTTTATTCGGCCGATTGCCGTTATTGTCCGGCAACCGGCCGGAGTTGCCGGCGCGGTAAGGCGGCGGGAATTACGGAACCCGCAGATAAACGGTATTTTCGAGGATAAAACCCAGCAGCAGCAAGACCAGCGCCGCCACAATCAGTTTCGGGCCGAATTCACTGTATTCAATGTATCTGGGCTGCTCCATCGTGGTCTTTTCCAACTTGTTGATTTCGCTCATGACCTTGCCCAGTCCCTTGGCGTCGAAAGCGCGGTAATATTTGCCGTCGGCGGCTTTGGCCATTTCCTGCAGCAATTTTTCATCGAATTCACCCCGAACGTCTTCAAACCGGATGCCGCCGAACGACCGTTGCGGATAGACGCCGTGATCGCTGCCGATACCCACCGTATAGAGGATAATGTCGTAATCGTGGGCCAGCTTGGCCGCCTGAAGCGGCGAGATGCGGGTCTTGACATTGTTGCTGCCGTCGGTAAACAGCACCACCACCCGCCGTTTGGCATCGGAATCCTTCAGACGCTGAATGGCGCTGGCCACCGGACCGGCAATCCCGGTCTTGTCGCCGATCATGCCCGGTCTCAGTCGTTCCATATTGGCAACCAGAAAACCGTGGTCCAGCGTCGGTGGGCAAACACTGTAGGGCAGCTCGGCAAATCCGATCAAGCCGATGCGGTCATCCGGACGATCGGCGATGAATTTCTTGATTTCATCCATCGCCACCGGCAGACGGGGCTTGATTTTTCCCGCTTTGATGGCTTCCAGGAATTTGCCGTCGGAAATTCCTTTCGGCACATCGAAAGTAGCCATACTGCCGGAGAGGTCGAGACACAACATGATGTCAATGCCCTTGGCGCGCATGACCACCTTTTCGTCGCCGTGCCGGGGGCGTGCCGCGGCGACGATCAGCAATGCCGTCGCCAGGGCGTAGAGCAGGAACGGGATGAACAACGGCAGGCTTTTACGGCTGCCGGTCGCCGGGGCGAAGGGTTTGAGCGCCGGGATCCGCAGGGTCGGCAGGGGCCGCCGCCAGGCGTAGTAGAACGCCAGAGCGAACGGCAGGAACAACAATAACAGCCAGGGATAAGCAAAATTCATTTTTCATTCTCCTCGGTCTGCGGACGGGTTTCCGTGACTAAAGTTTCCGCTTTGCCGATCGCCAGATCCAACAAGCCTTCATCGCCGGGCAGTCCGGCAAACTTCACCAGATCGGCCGCGCCCAGAAATTCGCCCAGAAATTCGCGTTGGTGCTCATGCAGCGGACTGCCGGACCGATTCATGTCGATCATAAATTCCTCGGTGGTCTGGTGCGGCGCTTTCAACTGGAACCGCCGTTCCAGATAGTTGCGGACAATATCGGTCAGCCGGACGAAACACGACGGCATGTCGCTTTCGTGCCGATGCATCACATCACGCAACCGGTTCAGTTCCTGCAACGCAGCCTGCCAGGGCGGCAACGGCGCGTTTTTCCAAGCCCGGTGACGCCGCTGCATTTTCCAGATCAGCGCCACAATTATCGCGATTAACACCACTCCGATCAGGAA
>JAQUZV010000107.1 GCA_028691155.1 Victivallales bacterium | reverse complement strand
GGCCGAAACCAGTTTGGGATCGGAAGAATCAAGCGGCGTAACCTCGATCGCCGGCAACTGCAAATCCACCGCGGTAATACGACTTCCTTCCTCCGGCCGGTTGAACATCACCCTCATGGTAGTGCCGGCGAGGTTGCCGGTCCGGAACGGCTTGAATTCCGCCCGGATTTCCCAAACGGCATAACCGAAACCGAAACCGACCCGGTGGATGGAGGGCGTACCGTCGGGGATCAGCCCTTTGACCGGGGTCACCGCGGCTTCGACCGGACGCCGGTGCCACGGGCCCTTGAAGCGCACGGCCACAGTCCGCGGCACGCCAATCCCACCGGTGGCCGGGGTCACCGTAATGGGGCCCGACTGTTCGATCGGCGTATCGGCCCGGACATCCTGCCGGTAACGCCGGTATCCGAATGCCAGCGCCGCCAACAGAACCGCGACAAGCAGCAACGGCACCAGCCAGAAGATTTTTTTGCGCCTTGACATTGATTACCTCTTTCCCTGGCGTTGTTTAAAGAACCGAATCAGCGGCTTGACATAATCTTCGCCGCAACGCAGATCGATCATATCCACCTTGGCCCGGCGGCAGGTTTCCGCCACGGCCTGATGATAACTGCCGGCCGCATCGGCATAGGCCGCCAGCGCCGCCGTTTCTCTTCCCGGGAAAAATGCGGTATTGCCGTTTTCCGCATCCTCCAGCATCAATCCGGCGCTGCGCGGCCAGTGCAGTTCCAGCGGATCGAGAATCCGGGCGGCAATGACGTCGTGCCGTTTATTGGCAATTTTCAGCGTCTTTTCAAATCCGGCATCGGCAATCAGGTCGCTGATCAGGAAGATCACCGCCTTTTTCTTCTGGGCCTGAATCAGATCTTTCAGCGCCACGTTGATGTCCGTCCCGGTGCCGGTCGGGTGAAAAGCCAGCAATTCCCGGATCAGCCGCAACCCGTTTCCACGGCCGGAGCGCGGCGGCAGATACAACTCGGTGCGATCGGTAAAGATCAGCAGACCGACGCGGTCCTGATTGCGGATGGCACTGAACGCCAGTAGCGCGGCAATTTCAATCGCCTGGTCCCGCTTGGCAGCGTTGCCGCTGCCGAACGCGCCGGAGGCCGAGGCGTCCACCGCCATAATTACAGTGAGTTCACGTTCTTCCACATATTTTTTGATATAAGGCGCGCCCATCCGCGCGGTAACGTTCCAGTCAATGTCGCGCACGTCGTCATTGACCGTATATTCGCGGACCTCGTCGAATTCGATCCCACGCCCCTTGAAGACGCTGCGGTAGGCGCCGCCGGTGATCTCATCGACAATCCGCCGGGTCTTGATTTCGATTTTGCGTACTTTCCGGAATAATTCCGCGGGCAGCATGATTTTACCCTCGTGTTAAGATTCAGACAGTCTCAAATGGCGGCCGGGACGGCAACACTCCGACTACGGCGTCCGCAGTTCGTCGAGAATGTGCTTGATGACGTCATCGACGCCGACATTTTCCGCTTCCGCTTCATAGGTGAGCATGATCCGGTGACGGAGAACATCCGGGGCCACGTCCTTGACATCCTGCGGCACCACATAAGCGCGGCTTTCCAGGAAGGCCCGGGCTTTGGCGGCCAGAACCATGGCAATGGCCGCACGCGGCGAAGCGCCGTACTGGATATAGGTGGCCAACTGCTGCAGTTTGGCATCCGCCTGGCGGGACGAAAGCTCGTCGTGGCGGTGCACCCGGGTGGCGACGGTAATGTCGAGAATATATTCGACAATCTTTTCGTCGATGTAAATTTTGTCGACCCAACTGCGACCGGTTTCAATGTCTTCCAGCGTGGCGACCGCAATGGCTTTCAGATTTATTTCGGGATGGGCCATGCGTTCGATAATAATCTTTTCTTCCACCCGCGCCGGATAATCGACTTTCAATTTGAACATAAACCGGTCGACCTGAGCTTCCGGCAACGGATAGGTACCTTCCTGTTCGATGGGATTTTGGGTGGCCATGACCAGGAACGGTTTGGGCATAATCAACGTTTCGCCCCCGATGGTAACCTGTTTTTCCTGCATGCATTCAAGCAGTGCGCTCTGGACTTTGGCCGGGGCGCGGTTGATTTCGTCGGCCAGCACCAGATTGGCAAAGACCGGACCCTGCTTGACGCTGAAAGAATGTTCATCCTGATTGTAGATGCGGGTGCCGATTACGTCGGCCGGCAACAGGTCTGGGGTGAACTGAATACGGGAGAAAGAACCGTTGAGAGACTGGGCCAGGGTTTTGACCGCCAGGGTCTTGGCCAGTCCGGGAACCCCTTCCAGCAACACGTGACCGTCGGCCAGCAGCGCCAGCAACAAACGATTGACCAACTGTTCCTGGCCGACCAGAATCCGGCCGATTTCGGTTTTCAACGGCGTGATAAAGGCCGCTGCCTCGCGAATCCGGTTTTGCAGTTCCTGTATTTCCGCTTGCTGCATTTTCTCTGCTCCTTGCTTATTTAGGGTTTCCACAATGGCGATAGACATGCACTCTCGCAAAAAAGTTCACGGCCGAAACCGGAAATCCGGCAAATTGCCGCATTCGGGGTCATCTTCGACCGCGTCGGTTCCGGTCAGCAGCGGTCATTTCGCTGCAACACGGCCTGCATCAGTTCCACCAGCAGGCGCAACGCCAGATAGAACAACGTGGCCGCGACCGGTACGGCCACCGCGATCATGATCGCGGAGACGCTGCCGAAGCCGATATTGACTCCTTCCCAAAAACTTACTTTCCCGCAAACCTTGATTGTCGCCCGCAATATCCCGATGAAAGTCAGCACGGCAAACAAGCCGAATATTATTCGCGCCAGCGGCAACGCCGCTTTCCCAATAAAGGCCAGCAGCGTCAACGCCGATTCGCCGGGGCCGACGGTGCGGTCCTCCTCCTGGTTGAGGCGGTGAAAATTAAGCGCAATAATGCCGATGGCTTCCACCGTGATGAAACGGACCAGAATATTGCCCAGCGGGGCGATGCCGAATTTGAATACCAGCGGCAGATCCCGGGCCAGCAGCAGAAGGCCGCCGACAATACCAGCCAGCGCCAACAGTTCGAAAATTACCGCCGCCCCGGTTTTTTCCCGCGTGGCGGCCAGCATTACGGTGTTGAAACGAAAGATTTTGAAGGCGACATATTGCATGAAGCCCACGCCGAGAATCAGAATTATCGCCCGGAACAACAATTCGAAATCCGGAATGCGGATGGCGGTGACAATGGCAAAAACCAAACCCAGAACCATGGCCGCATAAATGGCCCAGTGCCCGATTTTCTCGGCAAAGGCGACAATGGCATCGAAGCGCGACGGCGAAAAAACACGTTGCAGCAATGCCGTCGCTTTTCCCATTACCGCGTCTTCCTTGACCGAAAAGCCATATTTTACCGGCACTCCGCCGTTTCCGGCCGCGGCAACTTCTTCCTTCCCCATATACTTTCCTTCCCGACCGGCAATAAGCCGTTCTGCTGGTTGTTTTTTTATTTCAATCCCCGTCTCCCGCCAGTGGACCGATGTCGACCGATAATATTTGGGCGGGGTACATATTTTTTGCGGTAAAAGCTCAAAACCGAGCATCGAACCGGAACCGAACCAAATTAATGTATATCACCTCTTTCCCGGCTGCAAGTGAAAAAAAAGCATAACCCCGATTGTTTTCCAACTAAATTGCGGTAATTTATCAAACCGGGAGATGATATACCCCCCCCGCACCCCGGCAGAGAAACCGGCGCCGGCGCGAAATAACGCGGCACCATGGCGAAGTGGCGTTAATAACGCATTGTGGATTAAGAGGTTAATCTGTTGTGGGCTGGAGGTGGTATTCAGAAAAGGATCGATCCCCTGGAAAATATGACCGCATTATTGCGTTGAAAAATTAAGAATTTATAAGGATGGAGAAGGCAAAATGAAAGTACTGGTTTGCGGCGGCGCCGGTTATATCGGCAGTGTATGCAGTGAATATCTGCTCGATCACGGACACGAGGTTACCGTGTTCGACTCTCTGGTCACCGGGCATGAGGATGCCGTCGACCCGCGGGCGCAATTCTGTCGCGGCGACCTGGCCGATCGCGACTTCCTGATGGAAGTCTGCCGCAAAGGCAATTTCGAAGCCATTATGCACTTTGCCGCGTTTTCGCTGGTCGGCGAATCGATGAAAGACCCCGGCAAATATTTTCGCAACAATGTAGCCAATGCCATCAACATGGCCGATGCCGCGGTAGCAACCGGTGTCCGGACCATCGTTTTTTCCAGTACCGCGGCCACGTTCGGCGAACCAACGGAAATTCCGATCCGCGAAACCACCCCGCAGAATCCGATCAATCCGTACGGCGAATCCAAGCTCTGCTTCGAAAAGATTCTGCGCTGGTATCATGACATTCACGGCCTCAACTATGCCGCGTTGCGCTATTTCAACGCCGCCGGCGCCAGTACCAACTTCGGTGAAGACCACAATCCCGAAACCCACCTCATTCCGATTATTCTTCAGGTGGCCCAGGGCAAACGCCAGCAGATTATGATCTACGGCGACGATTACGATACTCCGGACGGCACCTGTATCCGCGACTATATCCATGTGCTCGATCTGGCCCAGGCTCATATGCTGGCCCTCGACGCCCCGGAAAGCGGTCATTACAATCTGGGCACCGGCAACGGACTGAGCGTCCGGGAAATCATCGATGCCGCCCGGCGGATTACCGGCCATCCGATTCCCGCCGACATTGCGCCGCGCCGTGCCGGCGATCCGCCCCGTCTGATCGCCTGCAGCGATCGCATCAAAGCCCGATTGGGTTGGAAACCACAGTTTGAAAGCGCCGACGCCATTATCAAATCGGCCTGGGATTGGCGGCAGAAATTTGCCGACGGTTACCGGAAGTAGGATTCCCGGCGGAATGGCTTCCTTTCCCGATACGTTACAGTGGCACGAACTCGGTCCGTTCACCATTTTCGACATGGAGACGACCGGACTGAGTCCGTCCCGCGACCGAATTGTCGAGTTGGCGGCCATCCGCATCGATCGCGACGGCGTGGAAACGCGGTTTCAATCCCTGGTCAATCCCGGACGTCGTATTCCCCCAGCCGCCACCCGCATCCACCATATCACCGACGACATGGTGGCCGTGGCACCGACGTTCCGAACCATGATTCCGGAATTCATGACCTTGGCGCGCGACAGTACCCTGGTCGCCCACAATGCCCGCTTCGATCTTGGCTTCCTCCAGGAAGGATTGTCCCGCTCTGGTTACGAACTCTGGAAGGGCAACACCATGGATACGCTTAAACTTACCCGCACCGCGTTCGCCGGATTGCCCAGCTACAGCCTCCAGAGCCTGCGCGGTTCGCTGCAACTGCCCGATATCGACGGCGAAGCCCATCGGGCCGGGGCCGATGTGGAATGGACGCTGCACCTGCTTCGCAAAACCCTTTCCGCCCTGCTCGCCCGTTCACGGTAAAACCGCCGGGACGGAAGATTGCCGCCGCCTATGGATAACTTTCGATTTTTGACGAAATCTTTCCGTTACTTTTCCAACCGTCAAATCATTTGAACTCAATTATCGGTTCCGCCCCCCACAAATTCCGGTGAACCGGCCAAAAATCACCACCGTCCCGGAGCGGCGGCGAAATGGCATTACCTTCACAAGGCGACTGGCATTTCCCCGTTATGGTGTTACATTTACCGTTTGTTATGTCAGACGACCGGCAATACGCTTCCGGCCGGCAATGGATTTTTGTCAAAAGGATGGTCATGATTTATCCGCTTTATAATTTATTGTTCCCGCTGGGATTCCTATTGTTCCTTCCCGGTTTGGTCGTCAAACTAATCCGGCGGCCGGGATGGAAAAAAACCTTTGGCGAACGGTTTGCCGTTTATACGGCGGCACGGCGGCGGGAGCTGGCCGGTTATCGCGGCGCAGTATGGATTCATTCGGTCAGCGTCGGCGAAACCCAGATCGCTCTGGATCTGATTCGCGCCTGGCAGAAGCTTCACCCCGAACGCCGGTTCGTCATTTCCACCACCACCACCACCGGACAACAACTGGCCCGCGATCGGGTGCCGCCGCAGACGGCGGTGATCTTTTGTCCGGTGGATTTTATCTGGTGGGTGAGGAAAGTTTTCCGGCTGTTCGACCCGTCGCTGCTGGTGGTGCTGGAAACCGAATTGTGGCCGAACATGCTGCATGAGGCGCAGCGGCGCGGCATCGGGACCTTTCTGGTCAACGGCCGGATGTCGGACAAGTCGAGTCGGGGTTATGCCCGGTTCCGGTTTTTCTTCCGGCCCGTATTATCCTGTTTTTCAAAAATTCTGGTGCAGTCGGAGCACGACGCCGACCGCTTCCGAGCCGTGGCGCCGGAGGTTGACGTGGTCGTGACCGGCAATCTGAAATTCGATCGGGCCGTACCCGAACAGCTTCCGCCCGTCGATCTGACCGCATATTTCGGCCCGGAACCGCACCGGATACTGCTGGCGTCCTGCACCCATCCCGGCGAAGAAATCCTGATCGCCACCACCTACCGCGAGCTGAAACCGGACTATCCGGATTTGCGGTTGGTAATCGTGCCGCGTCACGCCGAGCGGGCACCGGAAATCGTGCCGCAGCTTCGGGAGAGCGGTATCTCTTTCTGCCGCCGGACCAAAGGTATGGAGGGGCAGCATACGGTGGACTGCCTGTTGGCCGATACCACCGGGGAAATGTTCAGTTTTATCGCCAAAGCCGATATCGTCATTATGGGCAAAAGCCTGGCCGGACACAACGAGGGGCATAACCTCATCGAACCGGCCATTTTCGCCAAACCCATCGTGACCGGCCATGAATTAACCAACTTCCGTTTTGTTCTCGATGTCCTGCGTGAAGCCGACGGGGTACTCACCGTCAACTCCGATGCGGAACTGGAAGGGGCTTTGCGACGACTGCTGGACGATCCGGCCGCCGCCCGGGCCATGGGGGAACGGGCGGAAAAAGCGCTGGCCCGCCATCGCGGCGCCACGGCAAAAACCATCACTATCCTGGAGGCTTGAAATAAGTGACTAGCAAGACCCAAATGACCGCGGCCAAGGCCGGCCGGATCACGCCGCAGATGACCACCGTCGCCGCCAAGGAACGACGCGATCCCGAAGCAATCCGGGCGGAAGTCGCCGCCGGAACCATTGTTATTCCGGCCAATATCCATCATGCCAACTTATCCCCGATCGGGATCGGACGTACCCTCTATACCAAGATCAACGCCAATATCGGCAACTCTTCGCTGTCGAGCTGTCCGCAACAGGAACTGGCCAAGCTGCGCACCGCGGTCAAATACGGCGCCGACACGGTGATGGATCTCAGTACCGGCGGCGACATTACCCGTATTCGCAAAACCATTATCGAGCACAGCGAAGTGCCCATCGGCACCGTGCCGGTTTATGAAGCGCTCAGCCGCATCAGTA
>JAQUZV010000106.1 GCA_028691155.1 Victivallales bacterium | reverse complement strand
CCGGTCCGGACAAAATCGCGGTGAGCTCTTCTTCACGTTATCAGTAACCGTCGGCATGGCCGTAGTCGGAAGCAAAAAAGTTCCGGCCGACCGTTATCGAGGGGGAAATTTCCCTGGAATAGCAATAACTGATTGTATTTTAGCCTGAACTGCGGTATAATTCACGTTATGATATGATTTGATTTCGATGTGCCGGCGTGAGTAAAGAGCGTGCTGGGACAGGAACGGAATGAAAAAATTACTGCACAGGCTGTTATTCGATAAAGCCGATTACACGCTGGCCAACAATCTGGAAGAACTTATTCACGGCTCGCGCTCGCAAAAACAATTGCGTAAGCTGTTCGATCCCTGTTTTCATCCGCGCGGCATCAAGGAACTGGCGGCCCCGATGGAAATCCGCGTCATCACCGCCATGCTCAGCCTGCTCGACTCCCATGATCAGACGCCGGAAGCGCTGGAACAGCGGCTCAGTGCCCTGCGGTCGCTGCGGGATGAAATCGTCGACGGCAATCCCGGCGAACTGCGTCTCAACGCCGCCCGGGTGTTGATGCAGATCATGAAGGAGCTGATTCGCGAACGCCACGACCCGATCCGGCAACTGCAACTGGCCCATGACCTGCGCACCGCACTGCTGGCGCCGCCGCGCTTCATCCGTCGCCAGTTGAAAAAGTATTTTCTGTTGGAAATGCCCGAAGAATGGAACCAGATCTCTTTTGACGATCACGTTCACGATGCCGGCAGCAAAGGGCGTAAAACCCCGACCCATCTGGTCATGGACGCCTGGATCAAAGGGATCCGGCAGTTGCAGGTGATCTATTACAACTATGTGCCCCGCTATGCGGCGGAAGAGCTGCTCCGCGCCGCCGAGATCATGGGGATCGACCTGCGCATCGGGGTGGAACTGACCACCGTCTACCGCGGACGTTATGCGGAAATGATCTGGGTGCCGCGCGGTTTTTCCGGTGCCGACGATTTTCTCGGGTTCCTCGATCGCAACGAAATCAGGGAATTTCAGACTTTAGGCATGGCGGCGGCCGAATATCGTAAAAAACAGTTGTTGGAAGTTCTGGATGACTTCAATCGCACGGGACTTCCCGCCCTCAACGCCGAATTGGAAATCAACCTGCCGCCGTTGCGCCCCGAGGAATTTCTGGCCTCGGTCCGCTATGGACAGCCCTCCCCCGAACACTTGTCAGAACTGATTGCCGGACGCGCCGTCCAGGCGCTTCGGGATCGTCGACAAACCGCCCCGCCGTCCCCGGACGACACCGGAGCGGCAAAGCGTTTTGCCGCCCGTCTCAACCGAATCAACGGCGATTACATCCGGGAACAGTATCTGGTTACCGCCCGATTGGAACAGCCCCCCGCCGATTTATCGCAACTGCCGGAAATCAATCGGTACAGTCGCCGGGAACTGATCGAACGACTGCGGCGCATCGCCACCGGTTTTCGGCTGACGCTGAATCTCAGCGGATTGAAACTGGCCGATGTGCTGGAAATTCTTTTCGAGTGCGACGGCCGGATTACCCATCTCGAGTTATTCAATCTGAAAGACCACCTGCTGGAAGAAAGTTGCGACATCGAAGCAATCAATCGTTTACGTCAGGCCTTGAATCAGGGTAACGTCATTCACCTCAAACAAATCATCCGCGAGGTCATCCGACAGTTGCAGGACTCGGAACAACCCGATCGCGACGACCGCATTGCGCAACTGCGGCAGATGCTGCGCGAGCTGCCGCGACTGCTGGATTTTTACGCCCATAATCCGCTGTTGGCCCGACTCGGCAGCGATTCCGCCGGACGCGCCGGTCGAACTCACGGCATGGGTCTGGTGGTGATCGATTCCCTGCCGGCGGCAATCCGACATCGGCTGCGGCGGGAAACGTTACCGGTTACCGCCCGCGTTCATCTCTGCCGCAGTTATCGGAAAAGGACGGCCCGGACCGATTGGGGTCGGCACCTGCTGCAACTGCTGCAATGCTGCAACCTGGGCTTGCACCGACAGGATCAATGGGTGCTGGACGACGGCGTGGCGGAACTGGGCGCTCCGGGCAACATTGTCTCGCTGGGCGGCTCGTACCAATTGTCCCCCCCGGGTTCCCGCCGGTGGTGGCGGCGACGGAACCGCGGCGAATTTACGGCCTATCTCAATTCCAACCTGAAAATGCTGCTGAAAGTCATGGCGGGGCTGATTCCGGCCTTCCTCTCGTTTTATCTGACCCGGAGCTGGTGGGTTCTGGCCTACGGCGGCGCTTTTATCTGGTTGGGCATCACCGGCTGGCGCAACATTCTCCAGGCGGTGCTCGGCGGCGGCGGCTGGAAGCGCTCCAGTCTGCTCAAATGGAATGACTTCATCAGTTGGCAACGGGTAGCCGATTCGCTGATGTACACCGGGATTTCCGTGCCGCTGCTGGATTATGTGGTCAAAACGCTGCTGTTGCAGCGGGGGCTGAAGGTCACGGCCGAAATCAATCCGATCGCCACCTATACGGTCATTGCTCTGGCCAACGGCGCTTATATCAACTGGCACAATCTGTTGCGCGGATTCACCCGCACCGCGATTGTCGGCAACTGGTTCCGAACCTTCTTCTCGATTCCCCTGGCCATCGGGTTCAGCATGGCTTTCGGCGGCATTCTCTCTCTGGCCGGAGTCGTGGGCGTGGCGGTCATCGTGCAAAGCTGGGCCGCGGTCATCTCCAAACTGGCGTCCGATTGTGTCGCCGGGGTGATCGAAGGTTACGCCGACCGGGTCAAAAACCTGTCGCTGCGCCGCCGCGACTACCGGCTGAAACTGCAAATTCTCTTTGCCGGCTATGCCCGACTGGAAATCATGTTTCCCGAACAGGACGTCATGACCATGTTGAAGTCGCCGAAAGCACTGATCCGGTCGGTGGCCGCCGAAGAGAACCATCTCGAAAAAATGCTGATCATCAATGCCGTCGACCTGCTCTATTTCTGGATGTACCAGCCGCAGGCCCGCAACACGCTGGCCCGGCTTATGGCCGGCATGAGTACCGAGGAACGCCAGATTCTGGTGTTGTCGCAGTACGTGTTACGCCGGGAGAAAGAGATCAGCCGGTTATTTATCGACGGCGTCGTCGGCAAGAACTTTTCGCGTCCCCTGGCCTTCTACCTGGATTATTTCGCCATCTATCTGACCCAGCTCGAGAACTTGAACCGCCGTCTCGGTCCTCCCGTCACCTATTAGACCGAGCTTGCGGAACGGTTTCCTTGCGAGCCGGCGGCGGGGCGCGGAGATAAAACGGCGGCCGTCATTGCTGGTTGCGGCAGCAGACGATCAAACGCGGAAAAAGGGATGTTTTTCCTACACGGTTTTTGGAAAGGAACAGGGAAAAAACGGGAATAAAATCATCTTTATTCCGATCTTTTCCCTTGATAATAAATTATAGGCCTCGCGTTCAACCGGTCCTGGTTACCGTCGGCAATCCGACCCGGCTCCGGAACGTGAAGCGCCACCGTTGCCGTCAGCGCCGATTCAACACCATTTCAACAAGACGGAGGCCCAGGTCAGGCCGCCGCCGAAAGCCGTCAACAACAAATAATCGCCGGGTTTGACCTGATTGCCGCGCACCATTTCATCCAGGCACAACCCCACGGTCGCCGCCGAAGTATTGCCGTATTTTTCAATGTTGATATAAACCCGCTCTTCGGGAATGCCCACGCGGGAAGCCACCGCTTTCATAATGCGGAAATTGGCCTGATGCGGCACCAGCCAGGCCACTTCGTCCGGGGAAACTCCGGCCTGCGCCAAAACATTTTTACAGGAACCGACCATCGCCGGAACCGCCTGCTTGAAGACATCCTGACCGGCCATCTGCATATAATGCATTTTTTTATCAAGCGTTTCGTGGGTCGTGGGACAGGCGGAACCGCCGGCCGGAATCTGCAGAATATCGCCGTAATTGCCGTCGGCTTTGACTTCCGAAGCCACAATCAAATCATCGTCGTCATCCGTGGCCTGAAGAATCAGCGCGGAAGCCCCGTCGCCGAACAGGACGCAGGTGTTGCGGTCTTCCCAGTCCACCAGATTGGACAATTTTTCCGAACCGATCACCAGAATATTGCGATACTTGCCTTTTTTATGACCGCGAATCAAACCGGAGGCCAGTTCCATACCGTAAAGCAGACCGGAACAGGCCGCTTCGATATCCAGACATCCGGCATTCGACGCCCCGATCTTACGTTGCACAATACAGGCCGTACTGGGGAAAACCTTATCATTGGTAATCGTGGCCACGATAAGAAAATCAAGTTCGTCCGCCGTTAAGCCGGCCATGTCAAGAGCGTTGAGGGCCGCCTGGCTGGCGAGATCGGAACAGGCCTGATCCGGCGCCGCAATATGCCGCTCTTTCATTCCGGTTCTGGTCCGTATCCACTCGTCTGAAGTTTCCACCATCTTTTCCAGGTCGAAATTCGTCAAAATCTTTTCCGGAACATACGATCCGGTTCCGGCAATTCTGATACCCATTATGCACCCCTGACTCAAACGAATCGCCCGCGGGAATAATTATCCCTCGGCCAAATTCTTTTTTTCCAGATTTATCCCGCATTCCGCAATGCGTTTGACGATCATATCATTCATGCGGTATTTGACCGATTCCCCGGCCACTCTAATCGCATTATAAACCGCTTTCGGCGAAGAAGAACCGTGTCCGATAATACAGACGCCGTTGATACCCAGCAACGGCGCACCGCCGCAGGAATCGGCGTCGCCGATCTCTTTCAAGTCCCGAAACGCGTTCTTGGCCAGCATCGCGCCGGTCTTTCGGATCGGATCCTTGGTAAAAGCATCCTTCAGCCAATACATGACGGTACGCGCCAGACCTTCGCAACTTTTCAGCAACACGTTGCCGATAAAGCCATCACAAACCACCACATCGGCCGCGCCTTCAAAAATGGTATTTCCTTCCACGTTGCCGATGAAATTAAGCGGCATCCCGGACAGCAACTTGAACGTTTCCTTGGTTACTTCATTGCCCTTGATATCTTCACCACCGACGCTCAGCAATCCGACCCGGGCGTTTTCCACGCCGAAAACCAGGCGATAATAACATTCGCCCATAATCGCGAACTGTGCCAGATTAAACGGCTTGCAGTCGGTATTGGCTCCGGCGTCGATCAAAACGAACCGGCCCTGCATATTCGGCATTATGGTAGCAATTGCGGGCCGGTCGATGCCCGGCAATGTCCGGGCCAGTACCGTGGAAGAAGCAACTGCCGCACCGGTATGACCGGCGCTGACGATGGCATCGACTTCCCTATCGCGCAACAACTTGGCACATACCGTCATCGAAGAATCACGTTTGCCGCGCAAAACCGCGGTCGACGGATCCCGCATTTCAACTACGCTCGCCGCATGGACTTTCCTGACTTTCGGGTGCCAGGACAATTCCAGCTTGTCCATGTAAAATGCAATTTTTTCCTGATGACCAACCAACACCAGTTCATCCAGCCAATCCAACTTCGACAATGCCAAAGCCGCGCCTTCCAGAATGTTGGCGGGAGCAAAATCGCCCCCCATTGCATCAACGGCGATTTTCATAATTACTGATTGTCTTCTACCGTAAGGACCTGTTTGCCTTTATAGAAGCCACAGGCGGAGCAGACACGATGCGGCTGCACTGCCGCTCCGCAGTTGGTGCAATGATATACCTGCACGCCTTTATAACGATTCGCCGCCTTACGGGTGCGGAGCTTCATCTTCGACATTTTTCTTTTTGGAACGGCCATTTTATCAATCTCCTAATAAATTAATTTTCACCACCGGTATCATTAATTAAATGCAGCGAAAATTGCTTTCGTCGGTCTTCGCCGCCCGGCCTGTTATTCTTCCCTGCCGGCCCAAGCCGGAACAGAACTGTAAATGTAGCATTATAAAATTATTTTTCAAATTTTAAATCATCCAAATCTTTCCAGATGCCGGAATTAGTACTTCGCCCTCGGCAGCCGCACTCTTTTTCATTCAAATTGGCCCCGCAATCCGGACACAATCCCCGGCAATTTTCATCACAGAGCGGATTGCCCGGAATCGCCAGCAGCAGATCCTCGCGAATATCTTCGGAAATATCCAACACATCCTGAGGCGGATCTTCATAAAAATGACAGACCCCGTCATTGACGATTTCCCGCTCGAACTCGACCAGGCAACGCCCACATTGCGCCCTTATCCAGGTCGACACCCGACCTTCCACCAGCACTCCGTTGTTGACCAACTGCACCTTCAGGGCATATTTCACCTCGGCCGGAAAACGCATTGTTTCCGTATCCCCTACTTCCAGAAAGGAGGCCGGTTCCACGCCGTCGAAATTCGTCCACCCGGCATTTAAAACATGAATCGGAATCTTAATCATCGTAGTTCTCCGTAATTACCGTTTCGGCGCAAGTCCCAGTTTGGCCTGCAAACGTGCCGCCACCGGAGCGGGCACGAACATGTTGAAATCGCCGCCGCACTGGGCAATTTCCTTAATCAATCGGGAACTGATAAAGGAATTTCCCTGACTCGGCATCATAAATAAAGTTTCGCAATCTTCGCGCAATTTACGATTCATCAAGGCCATCTGCAGTTCGAATTCAAAATCGGAAAACGCCCGCAATCCACGCAAAAGCGCCGAAACCTGAAACCGCTCCACCGCATCCACCGCCAATCCATCGAATGACACCGGATGCACCTTGTCGCCCAAATCGCGACAGGACTCCCGAATCATGGCAATACGTTCTTCCGTTGAAAACATCGCTTTTTTGTCATGATTGACCGCCACCGCCACATAAACGGCGTCAAAAAGCAAACTGGCCCGACGGATCAGATCGAGATGGCCGTTGGTCAAGGGATCGAAGCTGCCGGGATATAATACGCTGCGCTGCTTGTTGTCTGTCATTGTTGCTCTTCCAGAAGTTGTTATCCGCATGCGGCTTACCGGTATGCCGCGTATCATGAACCCATCCTGCCGGTCACGACTGCCGCTGCCACGGTCATCCTTTCCGTCGCCACGGCATATAAACCTAATCATTTTCGGTCAAAAAACAACCCCGGTTAGGGATTAATTAGCGGTATTATTCCGTCTGCAGGCTGCCAGTTACCACTGCGATCCCGCCGGATCGGTCAGACAAACGGCGGCAGGTTGGCGAAATCATTGATCTGAATCACCAGTTCAATAACTTTCTGCCCGATCATATCCATTTTGGCGATCTGTTCGATCCGGGGCAACAGGCGATTGTATTCCCGCGGCGACAGAATTTCATGAAACAGACCGCAGACATGCACCAACGAAACCAACACCGCCTCGCGCGGATCCGGAATGGCATCGCTTTCCAACAGTTTGCGCAGACGCCGTTCCACATCGGTAACTTCCTGTTCATCGACGACCGGATAACGGCGACAGGGAATAAACCAGAGAATTTTTTCCTCGACCCGCTTCAGTATTTTTTTATCCACCAGGGAA
>JAQUZV010000105.1 GCA_028691155.1 Victivallales bacterium | reverse complement strand
GTTCTGGTGACGACGCGGAGCAATTCCGACTTCTGGATTTTTCCCAAGGGCCACCTCGAAGAGGGTGAAACCGTGCAGTTTTCGGTGGCGATGGAGGCTTATGAGGAGGCCGGTCTGATCGGCAAGGCGGGCAAGAAAGCGCTGGGCAGTTACGAGTATGTCAAAGGCGGAAAAAAGTTCAAAGTGTCATTGTATCCTTTCAAAATAAAGAAACGGTTGCCGTCGTGGCCGGAAGCCGCGGCGCGCCGCCGGATTGAAATCGAGCTGACGGCGGTCGGCGAGTATCTCTGCGACGCGAAAATGATCGGCATGGCGGAAAAACTGCTGACCATGCTGTGCGGCCGGGATGAGTGCTGATGGTTGTGAGCCCCAGGGACGGCCATGAATGAAAAAGTGATTTTCTGGAAGGACGAAGAGGCGGCGCATCCGGAATGGTCGGAGTTGTTGCCGGGACGACCGTGGCATTTCGATGCGGTGAACCTGGAAGAATCCCGCCGGATGATTTGGCTCGAAACCTTTGACTGGCGGCTCTGGCAGCGGGGATTGGTATTGTTTTGCTGCGGCGACTTTTTCCTGTTGTATGATCTGGAACGGTGGTGCGAGGTGTCCCGGCAGTTTTGTTCCGACGGCAAAAGAATACGGTTTGCGGCGGAACTGCCGGAGGGCGATTGCCGGACGCGGGTGGAGAGTGCCGCCGGGGGACGGGCGCTGTTGCGGTTGGTGGCGCTGTCCCGCCGGGATCGATCTTTCAGCGGCGCCATGGCGGCGGCCGAACCGCAATTGCGTCTGGATTTGTCGTTGCTGCGACTGCATGGCATTCACAAGTCGCGGCGTTCCGGCATGGCTTTGCTGTACCTGCGCCGTCTTTCCCATGATGAGGTGCCGGGGGATAATTTCGAGCATTTCCTGTCCCGACACGGATTTCAAACGGTTTCCGCCCCGGTCGACATCCTGATTCACCTGCTTCGTCTGATTGGACGGCGGCCGCTGGATTACTCCATGAAAATTACCACGGAACTGACGCCGGACCTGCCGGTCGGGACCGCGGTGATGCGGTTGCTGCACGATAATTTTCGCTTGATTCACGTCAACGAAACGGGGATTCGGGCCGATATCGACCGGGAGTTTCTTCACGATTACCGGGTGGCGTTCCGCCGTTCCCGTACTTTGCTGACGGCTTTCGGTTTTTGTTTTCAGGCGGCGCCGTTGGCGGAAATGCGGACGAAATTCCGGCATTGGGCCAATGCCACCAATTGTTTGCGCGACTGCGACGTTCTGTTGGAATCGCGCGACCGCTATCTGGCCCTGCTGCCGCCGGAACTCCACCCCGGTCTGCTGTTGTTTTTCCGGCGCATTGCGACTATTCGCCATGGGGAACTGCTGACGCTCCGGGAGGCGTTGTCCGGGGATAAATATCATGATTTCTGCTGCCGCTGGCGCGAACTTCTGCTGGACTCCCGGTTATTGTTGCGGCCGGATCCCGGCCTGCCGATTGCCGTGGCGGCCGGAATGGAAATCTACCGCTGTTATCGGAAAGTTGTCCGTGGCGGCCGGAAACTGGATGCGGATACCGGTGACGTTGCCCTGCATCGGGTACGGATTCAGTGTAAGAAACTGCGTTATCTGTTGGAATTTTTCTCCGGAATTTTTCCCCCCGCCGTCCGGAAACGGGTGGCGTCGCTGAAAAAGCTTCAGGACACGCTGGGGGCATATAACGATATGGCGGTGCAGATCGCCACGCTGCAGAGCAAGATCGACGATCCGGATTGCCGGTTGCGTCCGGCGGCGGTCGCCGCGGTTGGAGGACTGATTGCGGTGTTGGCCACGGACAAAAAACGACTGCGTCATGAATTCCGGACCGGGTTCGAGGCGTTTGCATCCGAACGCAATGTGGCCTTTTTTCGTAAATACTTCCGGTCGGAGCCGCCATAACGATTATGAACGACGATCCGGCCGGAACCGTATCATCCCGGTCATGCGACCGGGATGGCACGGGGGAAGACTAAATTTCCACGACGCCGTCGCAGACGAAAGTTGCCGGACCGGTCATGAACACATGGTTGTCGGCGGCCGACCACTCGATTTCCAGCTCGCCGCCGCTCAGATGCAGCGTCATTTTGCGTTCGGTCAGGCCGTTGAGGATAGCGGCGACGCCGGTGGCCGAAGCCCCGGTGCCGCAGGCCAGTGTTTCGCCCGTTCCGCGTTCCCATACCCGCATTTCGACGTCCCGGCGCGACAGAATTCGGGCGAATTCCACGTTGGTCTTGCGCGGAAACAGCGGATGTTGTTCCAGTTCGCGTCCGTCCTGCAACACCTGTTCGTCGGTGATCCGGTCGACGAAAATCACCGCATGGGGATTCCCCATCGACACGCAGGTCATGGCGTACTTCCGGCCCGATTTCAGGTCGATTTCCGCTCCGACTACGGGATTGCGGTCGATGGCCACCGGGATGTCGGGACCGTTGAGGATCGGTTCGCCCATGTCGACGCGGGCGGCCAGAAATTTCCCCGCCGCATTGCGGCTGACGACAATCCGCTTGATGCCCGCGCCGGTTTCAATGGCGACCTGATCGCCCGCGAGATAACCCCGGTCGCACAGATAACGGGCGACGCAGCGGATGGCATTGCCGCACATCTCCGATTCCGAACCGTCGGCGTTGAACATTCGCATCCGGTAGTCCGCTGTTGTCGACGGCTGAATCAGGACGATGCCGTCGCCGCCGATGCCGAAATGACGGTCGGAAAGACGCGGGGCAACGGCGTCCGGATCGGGGATCAGATGGGGATCGGCCAGGCAGTTGAAATAGATGTAATCGTTGCCGAGACCGTGCATTTTGGTGAATTTTACCTGGGACATAACGATTCTCCGATAATTTGTGCCACCAGTTCCTCATTGCTCAGACGGCGGCGGACCAATTGCAGTTGCCCGTCCCGATACATGGCTTCGGCGGGCATCGGCCGCAGGTTGTAGCAACTGCCCATCGAGTAGCAGTAGGCCCCGGCGTTGGCAATGGCCAGCAGGTCGCCTTCCCGGATTTCCGGCAGTTCGCGCTGCTCGGCGAAGAGGTCGCCGGTCTCGCAGATATTGCCGCAGACGTCGTAGCGGTGCGGCGTCCCGTCGGGATTGCCGAGGTTGAGGATGTGGTGATAAGAGTTGTACAGCACCGGGCGGATCAATTGCGGGAACCCCGAATTGCAGCCGGCGATCAATCTTCCGTTGTTGTCTTTGATGGTGTTGACGGTCATCAGCAGATAGCCGGATTCCGCCACCATGTATTTGCCGGGTTCGAAGTACATGCCCAGTTCACGGCCGTAGCTGCGGCAGAAAGCGGTGAACAGCCGGGTTATTTCGGCTCCCATGGTCACGTAATCGACACGGGCCTCATCGGGATGGTAGGGGACCTTGAAGCCGCCGCCGAAGTCGAGAAATTCGAGATCGGGGAAACGTTCCGGCGTGGCTACCGCCATCAGGTTCTTCATGCTTTGGAATACCGATTCGGTATGCTGCAGCCCGGACCCGGTATGTTCGTGCAGCCCGACGACCTTCAGGTTGTAACGGGCGGCGAGGTCGCGGACGTGATCGGCTTCCTGGAGCAGAATGCCGAACTTGGTCAGGTCGCCGCCGGTCATGGTCTTGGCGCTGTCGCCGTCCCGGACATCGGGGTTGAAGCGGATGCAGACGCGGGAACCGGGAAAGGCCCGGCCGAATTTTTCCAGCCGCGACAATTCTCCGATGTTCATCAGGACGCCGCTCTGGTGTACGGCGGCCATTTCCGTTTCGGTCATGTTGTTGGCGGTGAAGAGAATTCGGTCGATCGGAAATCCCGCCCGCTGTGCCAGCAGTACGTCGCCGGGGCTGACCGCATCGATGGATGCACCCAGTTGTTGCAGCAACTGTAGAATATGCACATTGTAATTGGCCTTCATCGCGTAATGGATCTTCAATCCGGGGTAGCGGATGAAGTCGAACAGGGCGCGATAGCAGCCGGCGATCCGGTCGGCGTCGTAAACGAAGAGCGGCGTGCCGAACTTTTCGGCCGCTTCCTGTAATTGTTCTCGGGTCAAACTCATGATAATAATTCTTTCCTGGGTTGCCGTCCCGATCAATAGTTGGCGATCATCGCCATGACGACGAGATCCTCGTTGCCGTTGTTGGCAATGGCGTGACCGTTGCCGCCGCCGGTCAACATGGTGTCTCCGGCCTTGAGCCGCACTTTGACGCCGTTGTCGTCGGCTTCGGCGGTACCGCTGACCAGATAAAAAATTTCTTCTTCGCCGTCGTGGTTGTGGAAGCCGATGCTGCAGCCGGGCTTCAACGTCAGCCGGGCGCACATCCGGGTGTGGGATTTGAGCTCGTTCTGCGGCGCCCAGAGATGTTCGATAATTACTTCGCCGTTGCCGCCGCGCATTTCCCGACGCAGGTCGACCTGATATTCGCCGTTCTTCTTGATCATGTTATGGTACCTGTGATGATATTTTTCAATTGTCGCTAAAAGATGATAATTATGATAATTTATACCCGCAACCGGCAACAGTAAAACAGTTTTGACGGCTTTTGCCGGGAAAAGTCGTGAAAAACCCCCCGGCGCCGGGCAAATGCCGGTCGGCGGCAGAGGGGATTTTTCTCCCCGTTTTAATTATCTCCGTCGTGGCGCATGGTTTGCAAAATGTTGCTGCGGCATGTATGGTACGTATTTTAATGCTTTATCAATCTTTCAACTGAAAATGGATATATCATGAGCAAGGAATACGATTTTGCCGCCATTGAGAAGAAATGGCAGGGATATTGGGAAAAAAATAAGACGTTCAAGGCCGAAGACTTCTCCGCGCGGCCCAAATATTACGCGCTCGATATGTTTCCTTACCCCAGCGGAGCGGGACTCCATGTGGGTCATCCCGAAGGTTATACCGCCACCGATATTCTGTGCCGCTATAAACGCATGCGCGGCTTCAATGTGCTGCATCCGATGGGATGGGACGCCTTTGGTCTACCCGCCGAACAGTACGCGGTGGAAACCGGTACCCACCCCCGGATTACCACCGAGAAGAATATCGATACTTTCCGCCGTCAGATCAAGGCCCTGGGTTTCAGTTACGACTGGGACCGGGAAGTCAATACCACCAATCCCAAATATTACCGCTGGACGCAGTGGATTTTCCTCCAACTCTACAAAAAGGGCCTGGCCTATATCGATGAAGTGCCGGTGAACTGGTGTCCGGCCCTCGGTACGGTGTTGGCCAACGAAGAGGTGATCGACGGCAAGAGCGAACGCGGCGGCCACCCGGTCGTCCGCAAACCGATGAAACAGTGGATGCTCAAGATCACCGCCTATGCCGAACGGTTGCTTCAGGATCTGGAGGGGCTGGACTGGCCGGAAGGAATCAAGGAAATGCAGCGCAACTGGATCGGCAAATCCTCCGGGGCGGAAGTGGATTTCAACATTGACGGCAGAGACATCGATATTACCGTTTACACCACCCGGCCGGATACGTTGTTCGGGGCCACTTACATGGTTCTGGCGCCGGAACATGAACTGGTTACGGACCTGACCACTCCGGCACAGCGCGCCGCCGTGGACGCCTACCGCGAACGCGCCGCCCGGATGAGCGATCTGGAACGGACCGAACTCAATACCGAGAAAACCGGAGTGTTTACCGGCGCTTATGCCGTCAATCCGGTGGACGGACGCAAAATCCCGGTGTGGATTTCCGATTACGTGCTGGCCAGTTACGGTACCGGTGCCATCATGGCCGTCCCGGCGCACGACACCCGCGACTTTGAATTCGCCCGGAAATTTGCGTTGCCGATCGTCTGTATCATTGCGCCGGATGCCGGGGAAGCCGCCGCGGCCGGCGTCGATGCCGCCGCCGCCCTGGCCGGCGAAGCCTGCTGGACCGGCAACGGGAAAATGATCAACTCCGCCAATGATGACGGCTTGAACATCAACGGTCTCGAAGTGCGGGACTCCAAAGCGAAAACCATTGCCTGGCTGGCCGAACGCGGCCTGGGCCGGAGCCGGGTCAATTACAAATTGCGCGACTGGTTGTTCAGCCGGCAGCGTTACTGGGGCGAACCGTTTCCGGTGATTCATATGGCCGACGGTTCGATCCGGCTGGTGCCGGAAGACGAACTGCCGCTGACGTTGCCCGAGCTGGACGACTTCAAACCTTCCGGCACCGGGGAATCACCGCTGGCCAAGGCCGGCGACTGGCTGGAATACGTCGACCCGGTTACCGGAATGAAAGGGCGGCGCGAAACCAACACCATGCCGCAATGGGCCGGTTCCTGCTGGTACTATCTGCGTTATATCGATCCCGACAACGACCGGATGATTTTCGATCCGGAAAAGGAAAAATACTGGATGCCGGTGGATATCTACGTCGGCGGGGCCGAACATGCCGTGCTGCACCTCCTGTATGCTCGTTTCTGGCACAAGGTGCTGTACGATATCGGCGTGGTTTCCACCCCGGAACCGTTTCAGCGTCTGGTCAATCAGGGGATGATCCTGGGATTGTCCTACAAAAACAGCCACGGGGCGCTGGTGCCGGGCAATCTGGTGGAGATAACCCCGGAAGGGCCGGTCGACACCAGGACCCGCGAAGTGCTGGAAGAATTCCCCGCCAAGATGTCCAAGTCGTTGCGGAACGTGGTCAATCCCGACGATGTGATCCGGCAGTACGGCGCGGACAGCATGCGGCTGTATGAAATGTTCATGGGGCCGCTGGAAGCGGTCAAACCGTGGAATACCCAGGGGGTCGAAGGTGTCTTCCGGTTCCTGAAGCGGGCGTATCGCCTGATTGCGGCAGGCCGGATCGAGGATCGTACCATGACTTCCGACGAACTGCGGGTGCTGCACGGGACGATCAAGAAGGTCGGCGAAGATACTGAAACGCTCAATTTCAATACTGCGATCAGTCAGATGATGGTGTTTGTCAACGAGTTCTTCAAGGCGGCCACCATGCCGCGCGAAGCGGCGGAGGCTTTCGTCAAACTGCTGGCCCCCTATGCGCCGCACCTGGGGGAAGAGTTGTGGGCGATCCTCGGTCATAATGATACCATTACCTATGAGGCGTGGCCGCGGTATGACGCAAAGTATCTCCATGTCGCCGAAGTGGAAATTCTGGTTCAGGTGTTGGGCAAGCCCCGCGCCCGGATCATGATGCCGGCGGCTGTCGACGAAGACACCATGAAGAAGATGGCGCTGGAAAATGCCGATGTGGTCAAAGCCATTGCCGGAAAAACCGTGCGCAAGGTGATTTGCGTTCCCGGGCGGCTGGTCAATCTGGTGGTCGGCTGAGTTTTTTCGTGTGATTCCAATTTTCGGTACGCCGGTCCGGTCTGGTCCGGTCGTACCGCTTTTTTGCAGAGGACTGTTCTCATGAATACCCAAGAACTGATTGCGCTTGATTTGCAGCACTTATGGCATCCCGCGGCGCAGATGAAAGATTACGAAACGTTCCCC
>JAQUZV010000104.1 GCA_028691155.1 Victivallales bacterium | reverse complement strand
GCCTGGTCAAGACCGGTCCGGCGGTGCTTGCCGTGCGGGTGTTCGATCATTGCGGGGCGGGTGGTTTTTGCGGCGACCGGGAGGATATGTATCTGCGGCGGGTGGATACTGCGGCGGAGAAGATCGGTTTGTCCGGTCCCTGGAAATATCGGGTGGGCATCGGATTGAAACCGAAAATCATGCCCCGCCATCCGCCTTACGGGCCCGGCCATCCCTGGTTGGCGGGAGGATTGTTCAACGGCATGATCCTGCCCTTGGCGCCTTACGGCCTCAAGGGCGTAGTCTGGTATCAGGGGGAAAACAATACTTCCCGGGCCTGGAAGTACCGGGCCTTGATGCCGGCGGTTATCGACAGTTGGCGGCAGGCCTGGAAGCGGTCGGAATTGCCGTTTCTGGTGGTGCAGTTGGCCGGTTATCATCGTCCCAATCAGGAGCCGGTGGATTCTTCCTGGGCGGAATTGCGCGAAGCCCAGGCGGTGGCGGCCGGGAAACTGCCCGCCTGTGCGTTGGTGACGGCGCTGGATATCGGCGAAACCAGCAACATGCACCCGAAAAACAAGCAGGAGGTGGGTTACCGGTTGGCTCTGGCGGCCCAGCGACTGGTTTACGGTCAGGATTTGGTGGCATTCGGTCCCGAATATGCAAAATATGCCATCAGCGACGGAAAAATAGTAATCACCTTCAATCAGGTCGGCAGCGGATTGATGGTAAAAGGCGGCGGGGCGCTGCAACGTTTCCAGATTGCCGGCAGCGATCATAAATTTGTCTGGGCCGATGCGCGTATCAGCGGCAAAAATCAGGTTATTGTCTCCAGTCCGGTCGTGTCCGAACCGGTAGCGGTGCGATATGCCTGGAGCGACAATCCGCAGGGGGCCAACCTCTATAACCGCCAGGGTCTGCCGGCCACTCCGTTCCGGACCGATAACTGGCGGCTGACCACGTTCAAATCCCGGTAAATGGGTTCGTCCTTGCGGGGAAGAAACGGCATCGCATCGGGCCGCAAGGGATGAAATTTGGGTTAGAGCAGGAATTTAACGCCGGGGGCGGCATTTAATTTCGAGCTCAATTGCCGCATCGACGGCAGATCGGAAAAGGTGACCGTAACCTGGTAGGTGCGGTATTTGCCGCCGCTGGAGTTGCGTCCGCGTTCCGGCGTTTTGTCGCAACCGTGTTCCTGCAGGGCGGCGGCAATGGCTTCCAGCGCCTCGGCTTCCAGTTCCGCCAGGCAAATGATCCGATAGGTCCAATCGACCGGAAACTGCAATTCTTCTTTTGGGGGCATAGTATGACTCCTTCCGATAATTTCCATAATTTGCGGGTGCCGCGATAAATTACCGACAATTAAAAAAATAAACAATACCGCCGCGCCGCGTCGGGGGACGCATGCGGAAAATATTTTTCCGGCAACAGTCCGTCGGGACGCCGCCATCCCCTCGGCTTCAAATTATGCGCCGTTGATTTCCTGTTCCAACTGTTGAAAAAACGTGGCCATGCGTTCGGCACGGTGCTTGGCCAGTTTGCGGCCGGAAGCCGTCAGCATTTTTTCCGGCAAGCCTTGCAGTTTGACCAGATATTCGCGATAGGCGGAATCCTCCCGACCATAGGCTTCGCCGTTGACGGCCTCTGCGGCGGTGTTATGGAGTCGGGCTCCGATTCGGCCGGCAAAGTGGAAGGCCCGTCCGATGCCGACACAACCGAGCGAATCGAGTTTATCGGCGTCATAGATGATTTTTTCTTCGATGGTTTCCGGCGTTGCCTGGCCGCGATAGCGATGGCGGCGAACCGCCGCGGCCACTTGGCGGATCAATTCCGGATCGGTAACGCCGCACTGCGTCAGGATGGCATCGACCTGTTGCGCGCCGGCTTCGGCGTGACAGATGCGACCGGAGGACTGCATTTCTTCCGGCCGGGCAATATCGTGCAGCAATGCCGCCAGGCGAATGACGGCGCTATCGCCGTCTTGCTCCATGTCGTGTAGTTTCAGGCTGTTATGCAATACCCGCAACGTATGGTCGAAATCATGACAGCCCGGAGCGGAGGCCAGACGTTCGCGGACATACGCGGCAACGGCGGTGAAAATGGTTTCGGACAACGTGGCTTTCATGACGCACGATCAATAGAAAACGGGTTTGTTCTTTTCTCCGTCGACGAGTTCCCGCAGTCGGGCGGTCAGCGCGGAAAAGTCGTCGTCGACAGCGGCGCTGATCGGAATGATTTCCAGTCCGTTGACGGCTTCGCATTGCCGCAGCAGTTCAAGGTTTTCCGCACTTTCCGGCAAGTCCATCTTATTGGCGATGATGATGCTGGGGCGTTGCGACAACCCTTTCATGTAAAATTCCAGTTCCCGGCGCAGATGTTCGAAATCTTCCCAGGGACTGCGTCCGTCCACCGCTCCCATATCCAGCACATAGGCCAAAACCTTGGTTCGCTCGATATGCTTCAGAAACGCGTGTCCCAGCCCCACATTTTCGTGGGCGCCGTCGACCAGTCCCGGAATGTCGGCAATGGTCAACCGGACGAAATCCGGGAGCTCCACCACACCGACGAAAGGATGTAACGTGGTAAAAGGATAGGGCGCCACTTTGGGATGAGCTTGCGATACCGCTCCCAGCAACGTCGATTTCCCGGCATTGGGATATCCGACCAATCCCACATCGGCAATGGTTTTGAGCTCCATGACGATTTTGCATTCTTCACCCGGCGCGCCGGGTTCGTGTTCCCGCGGCGCCCGGTTCTGATTGCTCAGAAAACGGGCATTGCCCCGACCGCCTTTGCCGCCTTTGGCGATGACAAAGCGCGATCCTTCCCGGTCCAGGTCGACAATGAATTCGCCGGTGTCGGCGTCACAGACCACCGTCCCGACGGGAACCTTCAGAATGATGTCGTCTCCTTTGCGCCCGTGCAGCGTCTTTCCCTTGCCGTGCGGTCCGTTTTTCGCCGCATAATGACGATTGAAGACGAACGGCGCCAGACTTTGTTCACTGGTGGCGGTTTCGAGTACGACATTGCCGCCGGGGCCGCCGTCGCCTCCGTCCGGCCCGCCTTTGGGAATGAATTTTTCCCGCCGGAAACTGCAGCAGCCGTTGCCGCCGTCGCCGCCTTTCAGGGAAATTATGACTTTATCTACAAACATGAATTTTTTATCCGGTTAAAAAAAAAGCCCCGCATTGCTACGGGACTCATCAATCGGGTATTGAAAAGGTATCATCAGGCCTCGGGAATGATATTGACCTGGCGTCCGTCCTTGGCGAAGTTGACGATCCCGTTTTCGAGGGCGAAAAGGGTAAAGTCACGGCCGCAGCCGACATTTTTGCCGGGATGATATTTGGTTCCGCGCTGACGGACGATAATGCTGCCCGCATGGACCCATTCTCCGCCGGCGGCCTTGAGGCCGAGAAACTTCGGCTTACTGTCTCTACCGTTTCTACTGCTGGACTGACCTTTTTTATGTGCCATTTTTATTCTCCGGTTTATATATTCAAATCATATTATTGTTGCTCGGTTCCGCTCACTGCCGGTCGCCTGTAACGACACTTTTCCTGCAATAAGGAAAAATAAAATAATGCCGTTGGCGCATAAAGCAAGTTGTCTTTGTCTTTTTTTCTTGCTTTTTTGATATTATTCTCCACTGCTGCTGTCAACGGCGGAACATTCGGCGCCGCCATTCCCGACACTTCCGCCGCAGCTTCAGCCAGCGGGAATACCATTTGGCTCCCGGGGTCGACCGGCGGAAAAACCAACCGCATTCTTTTCGCAGGGAATACGGCAGTCCGGCCGTCGGAAGGTATCCGCCGGCAGCAGCCCAGGCCACGATGGCCATGGTCTGGTCGTAATAACGCATGGAATAAGAGTTCCACATGATCCAGGGTTTGGGAGAGAAGGCAAAATGGGCGTAAAACGCGCGCGAGGTATCGTCGGCATGATATTCCCTGGAAATTTCGGGGGCATCGTATGCGTACAACAACAGGGAATTGAGGACGGCGTCATCGGTTTGGAAATAGGCGATGCTGCCGTCTTCCACCAGCATTACATCGGCGGGAAGAACCTTTTTCATCTGTTCGATCCAGCGGCGCATGAACGGCAAAGAGTCGCGATGAATGGTGAAAATTCCCGCCGAGCAACTCCGGCGGCGGCGTGGTTCCAGGTGCTCTCCGACATCGCGTTGCCAGATATCGAGGACGGCGGCGGGGATTTCGCCCGGTTCTTCCCCGGGTCGGCGCTGTTTTCGGAAAATTTCTTCAATTTCCGGCGCGGTACGGGAACGAATGTAGATTTCCCCGGGTTTCGACCCGATTACGTCGCTGCAATTGCCGGTGAAAATACCATCGCAATCGAGCCAGGTAACATATTCGGTTTGGGCCCGCAGGATAATTTCCGGCTTGCTGCAGGTAACACTGCGTCGGTCCGTCAGGGACAATTCGGCCGTTTCCACTCCCGGGAATTTTTTGATGTCGTCGATCCATTGACGGGGCCAGTGGTAAGTCCCGACCAGAATCGGTTCATCCATGCCGTTTTTGCGTATCGAGGCGATCAACAGCCATACGCCCCAGGCGTAATGGGCATCACCGGCGGTAACAATGGTATTATTTTTCATATGCCCCTGCCTACTTCTTATATTGCGGGACGATGACCGACAACAAAACATCTCAATAAAATTTTACTGTTGTCGCGGGTAAATTACAAGAGGAGAAACTTTCTTTGTTGTCGTTATTTATCGCCGGGAGGCCGATCAACAATAGTTGGGGTCGGTTTCCCGGCCGAGTACCTTGGCGGTGGTGCGGAAATGCGTTTTGGCCACTCGGGTGAGGATACTTTCACCGTGGCGGGCGACCAGCTCCCGGGCCGTTTGTTCCACTTTCGTTCCGGCGCCCTTGGGTAGTGGGCTTCCGGCCAGACGGTCAAGCTGTTCCAAACCGGCCACAAAGGCATTGCGGGCCATAATGGAGGCGGCGGCGACCGCAATATCGCTTTCCGCTTTGGTTCGTTGGGACAGGGTGATTTGCCGTCCCTGTTGCAGCAGCGCGTTTTTGATCAGAGCTTCATTGCCGAACTGGTCGGCCAGCACCGCGGTACATTCCGGGGCTTTCTGCAGCAGGTTTTCGATGGCGCGGGCATGGCCCCAGGCCAGCATCCGGTTGACATTACCGATTTTGGCATAGAGCCGGTTATATGCTTCCGGGCCGATGGTGACGACGGCGAAACGGTGATTGACGATGGCGGGAATTGCGGTGGCAATCCGGCGGATTTTAGGATCGCTTTTAATGGCTTTGGAATCCCGGACGCCCAGTTCCAACAGTTGTTCCGCCGCCCGGCGATCGGTATAGACGGCGGCAATCACCAGAGGACCGAAATAGTCGCCCTTGCCGCTTTCGTCGCTGCCGCCGTGGGGCGTGAATTCCGCCGGCAGACCGGCTTCCGGTGCTGCATCTTCATACCCGAATCCGGCTTCCTGTAGAATTTCCGGTTCCAGAATGAAGAGCACGAAATTTTCCAGTTCCCGACCCTGAACGGTAAGTTTGCCGCTGGTGTAGGCGGTAACGACGGTCTTTTCGCGTCGAGCCTGCCAATGGGTATAAGGGGGAACTTTCATTTCCCATCCCTGCGCCTCGAGGATGGTCCGAAGCCGGACAATTTGTTCCGCGGTCAGCGTGCGGACATAAATATGGGGTTGGTTTGCCACCGGTTTATTCAATCTTTCAAGGTGTCGAAAAACTGTTTCACCGGATAAATTTCTTTGACGGCATCGATGTTGCAGCCGCACATGTACAGGCCGTTTTCGACGTCGCCCGACCACGTTGCCAGCAGCGCCTTGGCAATGCAGAACGGGGCCTTTCTGGGATTGCAGGTGCGCAGACAGTGATAGGGGCAGCGGAACGGTTCCTGACTTCCGGCCAGAACCCGCTGCACCAGCGGCGTCCTCAACACCCGGCAGGGCAGGCCGACCGGACTTTTGATGATGACGATGTCGTCATGGGTGGCGTTGATGAACACTTCCTTGCTGCGACGGTCGATACCGGCCTCTTCCGCCGTGATGAAATAGGTGCCGATCTGAACGCCGTCATAACCCATGGCAATGAACTTTTCAATATCGGCGCGGGAGGCAATTTCGCCTGCGGCCAGAACCGGAACGTCGATGTCGTAGCGCTTCATGACTTCCCGGCATTCCGGCAGCAACCGATCCAAAGCGGTGGTTTCCGGATGCTCGATCTGCTCCATGGCGAAGCCCAGATGGCCGCCGCATTTCGGGCCTTCGATAATGATGGCGTCCGGTTTGCGGTGGTACTTGCGGCTCCAGCAGCGAACCACCACTTCGAGGGCGCGGGCACTGGAAATTACCGGAATCAGGGCAATATCCGCATCTCCGACGTACTCCGGCAGCGGCAGCGGTAATCCTGCTCCAGAAATAATGAAATCGACTTTTTCGCGGACGCAGACCTCCACAAACTCCTTATAGGTGGACAACGCCACCATGATGTTGACCCCCAGCGGCTTGCGGTTATGACACAATTCCTTGGCCGTTCTGATTTCCTGGGCCAGACATCGGCATCCTTCAGCGACAAATCCGTCGATGGTGATGTCCACCCGTCCGAATCCCACACTGGCAATGGTGCCGAATCCACCGGATTTTACTACTTCCGCCGCCAGCGTCGCGTTGCCGATGCGGACTCCCATTCCCGCCTGAACAACCGGAAATTCGGAGGTGAGGTTTCTTATCTTCAACGGTTTTAATTTCATGGTACTACCATCTGTCTTCAGCTGTTTACAAATAAAATCGATATTCCCAAGTATGCCCCGAAAAGAAAAATATTACAATGAATAGTTTCCCAATGCAACCGGAAATGTAAAGAAAATCGCAAAATGGTTACCTTCGATACCGCAACAGCAGATGCCGGTACGGGGTGATTTTTTCCGGATACTTTTGCGCCCAGGCCCGGCATACGGCCCGATAGACCGGGTCATTATGAATCTGGCACCCGATATGAAACTTTCCGCGTTGCGGTGAGAATCCCGCTTTGAAGCGCATCAGGGAGTCGTCCTGGCTGATTCCGCCTCCCAGATGCATGGTCCGTGCTCCGGCGGCGATGGCGGTGCGGATGGCGTAATCGAGCAGCAGATTGACGGTTCCGGGCCGGGTCGTTTCCTGATCGCGGGCGGAGAGATGGTAGTGGGCGAAATTGTCGTAGAGCAGCAGCAGCAGCGAGGCGATGCTCTTTCCCTCCCGGACGGCTTCCAGCAACCGGCAACTGCCGGCGGAACCGAAGCCGCGCCGCAGAATCGTATAATATTCGGGTGGGAAATAATATTGCGACGTTGCCTTCAACCGGTCCATGGTGGCTCGATATTGCCGGCGGAAAGTACTCCAGTCTTCGGACGCCCGACAACTGATGCCGTCTTTTTCCGCTTTGCGGATCATGTTGCGGTTTTTGGCGTGATAACTGTGCGTGCGCACGGCGTCGTAACCGGAGGAGAGATCGATGATG
>JAQUZV010000103.1 GCA_028691155.1 Victivallales bacterium | reverse complement strand
TATATCGTGGCCAACGCCATTCCGGCCAATTTCCTGTTCGGAGCCCCCTGGCAGGATATCATCACCTGCGAATGTAAAATTACCATCTCCCATGCGGAACTGGCGGTTCTCCGCCAGACCATGTATCATAAACCGGTCTGCCTGCTGGTCAAAAACCGCTGGATCGACACCGACGCCAAAACCATAAAAAACTTTATCCAACGCTGTCTGGCCTGGGGTATTTTCCCCGGCGCATTTGATATTTCCCCCTCCAGCTACCATCCCTATTCTTCTTATTGGCTGTACCCGCAATGGTACAACCGCGACCGAACGGTCTGGCGCCGTTACCTGCAATTGATCCGCACCATCGCCCAAGCCGGTTGGCAACCCATGCCATATGCGACATCCATTCCGGCCAATCGGGTCCGGTGCGAACGTTTCGGCAATTTCAGCGACGGTGCGCTCTTCTATACCATTCGAACGGAAAAATACTCCGGTCCGGTTACCTTCGAAATCGCCGTAAAACCATTGCAGTTGACCGGACATCCCATCATTTTCGATGAAATCGCCAACCGCATGCTGCCCGCAACCGTCACGCCGGAAAAACTGACGTTGTCGTTATCGCTGCAACCCGACGAAGTCAAACTTATCAGTGTCAACGCCCCGGCAGCGTTTCGACACCGCCGGGGCGCCGCCGCGCTCGCCTGGCTTGATTCCCGGCAGAAATCACGGACCGTAGAAAAAATGTTCGGGGAAAAATTGACCGCCTGGGCCGCCAAAAGGTGCTGGGAACGCGGAGCCTATCGTATCAGCCGCGACGTGCGGCATCACGGGCGACAGGCGCTGGCCAACGCCGACAAACTGGATATCGCGCAGGATGTATATTTATCACAGCAGCAGCCGCATGGTCTGACTCTGGGACTCTGGTGCCGTACGGAAAAGGCCGGTACCATTAAGGTAAATGTCTACACCCACGAAAAAAATACGCGCAGCAACCGGACCACCACGCTGAATCTGAACGGCGCCACCCATGACTGGGAATTTCATGAACTGCCCATTCCGGCCGATCGCCCGGTGGAAAGTCTTCAGGTTGCGATCTATTATAACGGCGGCGGCCGGGTTTGGCTGGATGACATGACCCTGACCAGTACCGCGGACCCACACCATAACAATCTTTTACACGACGGCGGCTTCGAAGAACAACTGCTCACCCCGAAGCAGCATCAACAACTGGATGCCGCCATGGACTATCTGCAACAACTGCTGCAACAACTGGCCGCCACCATGCACCCGGCGGCATCCGCCCCGACAGCGACCCCGGAAATCGCCCCACCACCAACCACGGCGGCAACCACCGCCGCCGCGGTCTATCGCCAACTCCGCCATATCGAGCAATGGATTGCCACGCAGCAATTGCAGCTTCCGGCCGGACGGGAATTGCGCGACCTGGCGGACATCCGGCGTCTGCTTCAACCAGTTTTCTCCGAACCGTCGCTTTCGGCGCCGTAGGCGCACATTCAAGTTCTCGTCCATACCCCTGCCGCACCGCCAAATCTTAATAATATCGGAGCCAGATACTCCCGCCGGGAGGCGGTAACAGCAGTAACCGGGTCGGAAATCCCAGGCCCGGCCACCATGGACGGATCATTTCACGCTCAAACGATATGAATTATCCATGCGCCGCTAAAAATCTACTGCTTTTTCCACCATGAAAACCATTGCTCCGGCATCGGGACACGAGCCGGAATGGTATCCTCCGGCGATTCTTTCCGCAAGACCAGACACAGTTCCTTGTTGCCGGCATAAAAACAAGCATCGATATAATTACGCCCGTTCGGAACCGGTTCAGCGGTCGAAATATAGCCATTACCCGTCTCTTTAGTTATCATGGGAGGGATACGGGATCGGAACTTTTGATTGATATAACGGAAAAAAGTGGCGGGAATATTTGTTTTGTCCCTGCCTTTTAGATACTCCGACTCCGGATCGGCGATAAAAATCCATATCCGAGCATTTATTCCTCCCGATTGCACTATCATGAAATGCCGTTGGCCCATTTTATAGCTTAATACCGTCAGATCCTTGGCGGTTTTATTTCTGTTATGAGGAACCAACATTATATTTCGGGCCATAAAGGTCCGATCGGGAATAAATTCCGGCTTCAGAATCTTTGTTATCCACCAAATCGATTCATTGACAATCGGTTGATAATCCGCCGCCGGGATAACGTTTCCTTCCGTTCGTATCTCCGCATATGCACGGATATCTTCAAATTCGGAATCGTTCAAGGAATGGAAAAAACCATTCTTTTCTTTCGTCGGTAATTTTGAATCCGACGCCGGCAGAGAGATATCACCCTCCCGACAAATGGGGGAAGAATCAGGTGCCACTTTTCTGTATTTTTTCAAAATTTCATTATACTCGGCCTTGGATCGGGTTGGCTTGTACTTGTCGTTTTCAATAAAGTCCACTATCCCGCCGATGATCTCAGCGATGGCGCTCAAAGTTTTCTGCTTGTCGTCAGTTTTTCGGTCATATGCCGGGGTACCATCTTCGCAAACCTGTATGACATATAGTCTTTTGAGATCAAAATACATTTCCCCCAGCCGGGCCCCTTTAGTCCGCAACGTGTAAATTCCATTGTCAAGGCGAGGTTCATAGACGCTCGGGATTTTACTCCACAGCGCAACAGAACCGGTAACATATCGGAATATTGAATCACAAAAATTGCGGCAAGAGGTCGGGCTGTAGATGGTAATGCTGAAAATACGCCAATTACGGTCACCAAGTTTAAACCATACGCCGCCAAGAGAATTTTCATTGGCGGTTAAAATCATTTCGCCTCCGGGAAAAATGTTGGCAAAACGGGCAATCCCGGACAGCGTATGAAACTTTTCCAAACTTATTCTCGATACCGTTGTCGGTTCCGAAGAATACGGCAACTGCAAAAAATTTTTAACCTCTTGTTCCGTCCATAAATCCTTATAATTCATCTCCCCTTTATTGGTGAATGCCGCTTGTTGTTTTTCACCGGCAAAAGAAGGAAATGCCATCACCGTCAACACCGTGGTGACAACAACCAAACCGGTGATGCCGGTCACCCATTTCATCGCCATGATTTAACTTGCTCCTGTTATTGCACAACGCGGTGTTTATATTCCTTCACACAACCCTTGCCGGTTCCGGCTTCCGGGAGTAAGGACTTTTTTTGTCTTCGGCAATCCGAAGCGCCGGGCGATGACGGTCTTATCCGGCGAAAATTAAAAGCGTCGCCCCGAACAGCACCCCGGCCATAAGGCTCGTGTTGACACCTTTGACGCTCATAATACTTTTTACCGGGAAATTCATTTTCTTCTTTTTCAAGAATAACCTTATCTTGCCGAAGACCGTTTTCCGCTCAACATAAAACCAACGCGCAAGACCAAATTCGATCCGGTCGATTATGACCCCCCGTTGTTTCTCAAAACCACCATACACGGCCGAAGCGTCTTCCGCCAACAATACCACGGGTCGAATTGTAAAATTTTGGTAAAAACATTGAAAAGTCACCTCGTCCCGACCTCACCTTCGGATCCGGCCGCATCGGCAGAGCGCAAAACCCGGGAACGGATATTGACCGACAACGCGGCCACGCCATCTCATCTGTTGCATGATATATTTCTCCGGTGCAAAATAAATCATTTTTTTCAAAAAAAATATTGTTTTTTCTAACAATTGAACTACAATAAGGTTACAAGTTACCTATCATCACCTGAAAACCATGCCAACGGGGGAAATAATGAAAAGATGGTTGATTCTTTTTCTGCTTGCAGCCGGAACAATCGGACTATGGGCGGACAGCACGGTACCGGACCGAAGCAGTTTTTACCGCGTCAATTACGGCTGCAACTACGGCTATAGCATTACGACGAAAAAAGACGCCGATTTGAGCGCTCGACAGCTCTGGAGCTACGGGTACGACTCTTTCGGTTATTTTACTTTCGACCGGAATTATAATATCATCACGCAAAATTCGCTGGTCTTCGATAAAAACAATTATGCCGCCATCGGCAAGTTCGACCAGGGCACCAATATCGGCTTCTGGCTGGAAAACGACGGCAACACTTATTACTCCGTCAACGGCTACAACGGCCCGAACAACCGTTGGGTGGATAACACTTACTATTCCCGGGAAAAAGTCTTCGAATCAACCACCAATAACTGCTGCTGGTATACCGGGCAAATCGATTTTCAGGTCGATGCCAAAAGTCCGGTGGGACAGCCGTTGCCGGGAGTACTGATTTCCGCCGTTATCGGCCTGGCCGGATTGACCGGGTGGCGCCTCCGCCGCCGCAACAGCTGATCAACGCCGCCTCACATTTGGGGAAACAACGTCCGCCACCGCGGGCGTTTTTTTATGGCCGCGTTAAATTTTTTTCACGGCAGTGGAAAATATCGACGGCACATCTATATTCGTTTCCGACCACTGATCGCAGTGGAACGGCCCCGGGGCCTGCAACATCCTGTTTTGCGCGGTTCGGAAATGAATCCATACGGTAAAGGATCGCCCGGCGGCAATTCGCCGTATAACCCGAGAAAAAAACTATGACCATCGAATTCCGTTTTGAGCCCAACACCATCGACTGGAATGAACTGGCGGAACTCTACCGGGTGGCGCCGCTGGGAACGCGCCGGCCCGCGGCGCTGGAAACCGTCTATGCCAACAGCCGTTATAAATGCTTTGCCTACGACGGCAACCGGTTGATCGGCGCCGGAAGAGCGCTGGCCGACGGCGCCGACTGCTCCTACCTCTGCGATATTGCCCTGCATCCGGACTATCAGGGTCGCGGCCTGGGACGGCAACTCGTGCAGCACCTCATCCGTCTTTCCGCCGGGCATAAAAAAATCATCCTGTATGCCAATCCCGGCCGGGAAGGATTTTACACCAAACTCGGCTTTCGTCCCATGAATACCGCCATGGCCATCTTTCAGGATGAAGCCGACGCCGTCGCCAAAGGAATCATTTCGTAATCGCCTCGCCGGCGGCCGGCGGCCGCCGCCACGCCTGCAGATAACGGATACGTTCGATCACCGGCGGATGCGAGTAGTGAAAAGCCGCATAACAGGGATGCGGATGCAGGTTGGAAAGATTGTCCTTGGAAAGCTTGACCAGCGCCGAGGCCAATGCGCCGCCGTCGCCGACCATCTCACAGGCAAAGGCATCCGCTTCCCGTTCGAAACGGCGCGACAGCCAGTTGAACAACGGCGACAGCGGCCAGGTCACCACCGCGGCGGCAAAGCCCAGCAGCACCACGCGCGTAAACAGGTTGCCGGCCGGGAATCCGAACAACCGGGCCAGCCAGTCGCCGCCCAGGAACACAAAGGCCAGATAGGCCCCCATCAAGGCCCCGGTTTCGAACAGCAACAACATCTTGATGATATGCCGGTGGCGACAGTGTCCGGCCTCATGGGCCAGTACGGCAACAATTTCATCGGTATCGAGCTTTTGCAGCAAAGTGTCGTAAAGCACAATCCGTTTTTCCCGACCGATGCCGGTAAAGTAAGCATTGGTATGGGAAGTACGCCGGGACGCGTCCATTTTAAAGACCCCTTTGACCTTGATTCCGGCCCGGGCCAGCACCGCGGCCACACGTTCGACCAACGCGTCGTCTTCAATCGGAGTGAATTTATTGAACAACGGCTCCAGCACGTACGGCGCCAGGTACATCATGAAAACCGAAAAAAACAGATAGAACGCCCATACCGCCAGCCACCACCACTGCGGCAACACGGCGTACAGCCACAACGCCCCTCCCAACAGGAGTCCGGAAATAATCATGGACAACAACCGGCTCTTCAATTGGTCCGCCAGCCAGATCCGGGGCGTCATCCGATTGAAGCCGAAACGCTTTTCCAGCCGGAAAGTATTGAACAGATCGAACGGAACGTCGAGCAACGCCCGCACCAACTCCAGAATCAGGAAAAACGCCAATCCGCTCAGGACGAACGGCCACTGCCATTGCCCGACAATCCCGGCATACCAGAACAGCAGTCCACTGAAAATAAAAATCAGCGTCGCCGCCTCGCTGCACAGATCGTCGACGATCCCCAGCCGGGTATGCGCCATCGTATACTGCTCCGTCCGCCGCAGCAGATCGGCGTCGATCAACCCGGCAAACTCCTCCGGTTCCATCTGCCCGTATTTCCTCAAATAACGCAGATTCAATATTTCCAGAGCATAGTCCACCACCTGGGTCAGGACATAGGCCATCAGCAGAATCAGTAAAGGCAGTTTCATCGCCGTTCCTTTTTCGGGTTAAGCCGGATCGATCACCTGCCGCAGCGACCGCGCGGCAATCTCCGCCATGCGCTCCAACACCACATCCGGGGTATTGAACGGCGGCAGGAAATAGAGAGTATCGCCGATCGGCCGCAGCAACGCGCCGTTTTCCGCCGCCTGCTGCGCCAGTTGAAACCCGATCCGCCGCCGCCGGTCGAACGGCATTCCCGAGTCGGGATCCACGATCTCCGCCGCGGCCAGATATCCGATGGCGCGAATGTTGCTCAACGCTCCGGTTTCACGGGCGACGTACTCCATCAACCGGCGCAACTGTGCACATTTTTCCGGCGCTTTCTCCACCACCAGCTCTTCCCGATAAATCTTCAGCGCGGCCAATGTGGCGGCAGCCGTTACCGGATAGCCGGTGTAGGTATTGGAATGGACAAACGCCCGGTCGGAGAAATAATCGCCGTAAAAGGCGTTATAAGTGGCACTCGAACATAAAATGGCGGACATCGGGCCCCATCCGGCCGTCATGCTCTTGGACAGGGTGACGAAATCGGGCACGATCCCGGCATATTCGCAGGCCAGCATCCGGCCGCAGCGGGCAAACCCGGTCATAATCTCATCGGCAATCAGATGAACATGGTGCCGGTCGGCCCAGGCGCGAAAACGACGCAACAGATCGGGACTGTAAATCTTCATGCCCCCCGCCCCCTGAACCACCGGTTCGAAAATAACAGCGGCCAATTGCGGCGCCAATTCATCGAGCTGCCGTTCCATTTCATTCCAGGCGGCATCGGGATATTTATCCCAACCGGGCCGATCGGGTCCGGTGCAGTAAACCAGCGGCGCCGTTTTGGCAATCCGCGGCAAAATCCGGGCAAAGGGACGCGAATACATTTCGCAGTCGCCGGCCGCCAGCGTCAGGATGGTTTCGCCATGATAGCCGTTGTGCAGCGCCAGAAAGGTATTGCGTTCCGGAGTACCGGTCTGCGCATGATACTGCAAACTCATCTTCATGGCCACTTCGACCGCGGTCGAGCCGTTGTCCGCCAGGAAAACCCGGTCCAGACCCGGACAGATTCCGGCCAGTTCCGCCGCAAACGCGGCAATGGTCTCGTTGGTGGTATTGGCCAGAATCACGTGTTCGAACTTATCCAGTTGCCGTTCCACCGCCGCCCGAATGCGCGGATGGCAATGGCCCAGACTCTTGCACCACCAGGAACTGATGGCATCGATCACTTCCCGGCCGTCTTTGGTATAGAGAAACGGTCCGCGCGCCGACTCGATCGCCAGCGGGGG
>JAQUZV010000102.1 GCA_028691155.1 Victivallales bacterium | reverse complement strand
AATCATTTCGCGGTCGGCAATCATCGGGGAATCGAGCGGCGCGGCGGGGATGGATTCGCGGCAGTAGCCGGTTTCCAGCAGTTCATTGCGGCCGCGGGTAACGACATAGTCGGGTGCGGCCGGACGGGAGGCAGGATCATAGGCGAGAATCGCTTCCTGCGAACCTCCGGTCAGAAACTGCACCGTACGTGAGCCGAGACCGGGAAAATGGCGGCGTCCCCAGACGGTCAGATGGCGGCCGTGATGGGTGGCGCGGGCCCCGATCCCGTCGGCGGCGATCACGAACGGCGCCGTGACATGCAGTTGCTGCAGCAGTTTATTTTCGTCCGGGGTACCAAGCAGCAGCAGGTTTCTGGCGGCATAGTTGCCGGTGGCGGCGAGTTCGGCGGCGGTAACGGCGGGAACGCCGGGCCAATGCCGGACGGCATATTGCCGCAGGGCGGGATCACCGGGTTCCGTCGTGGTTCCTCCCGGAGGCAGGACAATGACATAGTCATGGGGAGAAATATGAACCGCGGTCGGAACCGCCGGATTGTTCCACGATTCCCGTTGCGGGCCATAACAGGAAGAGAGCAGCATTGCGGCCATTGCCGACCACAGCAGCCGGACGGCAAAACGAAAGGCCGGGACATAAGATTTGGGATTCATGATGAGCGATCCTGCCTGATTTTTAGCATCGATTTAATTTTTCAGGTAAAAAAATACCCCTTGTCATACCGGTGGTGATATCCGATAGCCATTACCGGGGAGAGAACTTAATTGCCGCGCTTCCGGATTGTTCTGCCGCGGTGTCGGCGGCACCGTTGCCGCCGTATTGCGCCGGAATCGGGCGATGGACTTTCCCCCCGTCGATCATCGTTGTCGACTGTAACGGAACCATATCCGCAGTTCCGGCATAATGCAAGGAGGAAAAGGCAATAACCGGGGGGAAGATGACGATATCGGCTCCGACGGCGACACGAGGTCGTACCGGCGGCGACGGGGACGAATTTTTTATAAAGAGCGGAGCGCCGATTTTTCCGGTCGGAAAATTGCTGCGAAAATGCCGTGAGGCGGCAAAAAGATTGAAAGAGTAATTGAAAAATGACATAAGACGATATAATATAATTGAATATTTACGATGATTTCGCTGACTGACGCGGCCGGGTTGAGAGCTTTTATTATGGGAAGATCATTTAAGATATGGATTTGAACGAAAATTTCGCCGCCAAAGCGGAAAAGTGTTTCATTCGGGTCATTGCCGGAGCGCAAAAGGGGAAAATTATTGCCGCTCCCGGTCCCGACTTTACTTTCGGTCGGGCACTCGAGGCAGATATCTATATCAAGGACAAACTGATTTCCCGGCGTCACTGCCGCTTGGTTTTTGTTGACGGTAAATGGTATATCGAAGATCTGGGCAGCACTAACGGAACGTGGGTGATGGGGCAGAAAATCGAGAAGAAGGTGGTATTGCCGTTTCGGACCTCGGTGCGGATCGGGCGTTCCATTTTCGAAATTCTGATGCCCGGAGCGGCCACGAAGACCTCGCCGCTGGATGTGGAGCGGATTACCTGCAATATTCCCCTGCTTGATTTCTGCGACGAGCAGGAATGCGGAACGTCGTCGCATGCCGCGATGTCGTTGCGGCCCAATCGGATGTTGGAACTTTTTGTGTTTCAGAACTCGATTTCCTTTGTTCTGGAACCGATTGAACTTTATCACCGGATTATTGACGGATTGCGTCGGATTTTACCGCTGACGGCGGCTTATGTGCTGGTTTTCGATCTGGAATCGGGTAAGTTTGTTACCGTGTCCGGGTGGCGCGATGATTTTCTCGAAGACGGGGCGGAAGCGGTGGATAAAAGCATCGTCTCCTATGTGCAGGAAAATTATCAGTCGGTAATCGTCCGGGGGGTTGCGCCTTCGCCCGGGGTAAGACGTTCCGTGATGTGCGTGCCGATGTTGACGCGGGAGCATTCCAACGGGATGCTGTATGTCTGTCTGGACGATGCCGAAAAAGAGTACGGGGAAGACGATTTGTGGCTGCTGACCGTGGCCGGACATACCGCCGGCATGACGTTGCAGCATCGGAATATGCTGGAATTCAACTTCCGCAACGAACGCATGGTGGCGACCGGAACTTCCGCGGCGGAAATTTCACATTATATCAAAAATATTCTGGCGGCGATGGAGGGCAGTTTCAGCCTGATGCAGATGGGTATCGATGACAAAGACATCGAATTGACGGCGGAAGCGTTCGGGATCATCAAGCGCAACCATCTGCGGCTGGGCAATGTGGTGCTCAATCTGCTGAATCTGGCCAGCGAACAGAAACTCAACGTCAAAGTGTCGGATCTGGGCAAGGTGATTCGGGATATTGTCGAGTTGGTGGGACCGAATCTGAAGAACGACGGCATCGATTTCGATGTGGACCTGGCGTCTCTGGCCAAACCGATTTGTGTCGAAATGGATGCCAACGGCATCTATCGCGTTCTGCTCAATTTGGTCAACAATGCCGAGCACGCCGTGCTTCAGAAAAAAACCAAAATCGATCAGCAGAATGTCGGTACGGTTCGGCTGCGGACGGAAATCGATGCCGACCGGAGCCATGTTCGCGTCTGGGTGGAGGATGACGGGATCGGGATCAGTCCGGAAGAAGCGAAACGGATGTTCGACTTGTTTATCACTTCCAAAGGAGCGGCGGGAACCGGATTGGGGCTGGCCGTGTCACGGCGGATTATCGAGGCACATGGCGGCAAGCTTTTCGCCGAGGGCGAAAAAGGGAAACGGTGCCGTCTGACTTTTGTGTTGCCGCTGGTGCACAATGATAATTCCACCAACACTTGTGCCATCAGTATCTGACCTGGCGTATTGTCGTAGCTTGGGGTGACAGCTTTATTGGCGGGCGGGGAGAATGAAACTTCTTTTGGATGGTTGCTTTTTTCCCTTCGGCGTTTAAATTGCAGCAGTGGAAGCGTAATCGTTTGCTGAATCAAAGAAAGGCCTATAACGTGCAGAATCAGAATGACAATCAATTCACCGAAGATGAGAAGCTTCAGGCCAACGAGCCGGCGGAATACGAAGTTCCGCTTCTTCCGCTGCGGTCGATGTTGGTTTTTCCCTATACCCTGGCGCCGTTGGTAATTGAAGGCGAAGAGCATATCCGGATGATCGAACAGGTGACCTCCGGCAATCGGTTGATTGCCGCGTTCCCGGAGGTGAACGGCGATTTGACGCTGGACGGTGTCGCTTTCGACGCCGCCATCAAGTGCGTGAAAATCGCCGAGCGCAAGGTGACGGGAATCGGCACCCTGGCGCGCATTGTGAAAATGCTGCGTTTTCCCGACGGTACCATGCGGGTGCTGGTACGCGGGCTGCGGCGGATCAGTCTGACGGAACCGGTATGTTATGACCACGGGGTGGTTAAGGTGATCAAGGTGGTCGAGGAATCCGGTGACGATCTCGAATCGGTGGCGATGTCCCGGAATGCCCTGAAACAGTTTCAGGAAATCATCTCCTATTCCCCCAATTTTCCCGAGGAACTGAAGATCGCCATTCTCAATGTCAACGACAATATCCGGCTGGTGGATCTGATTGCCGATACCCTGAATCTCTCTTTTCCGGAAAAACTCAGCATCCTGACGCTGCCGAATATTCACGAACGGTTGCAGTTGCTGACGATCCTGCTCAACCGTGAAGTGGAAGTGTTGCATCTGGGGTCCGAGATTCAGTCGCAGGTTCACAATGCGATGAGCAAGTCACAACGGGACTTTTTCCTGCGCGAGCAGCTCAAAACCATCAAGGAAGAATTGGGCGAAGAGGTCCGCAACCCGGATATTGTGGCGTTGCAGGAACGTCTCGATGCGAAAAATCTGCCGGAGGAAGTCCGCCTGACCGTGATGAAGGAAATGGAACGGTTGGAGGCGATCCCGCAGGCCTCGGGGGAATACAATGTGGCTTATTCCTATCTCGACTGGCTGCTGGCGGTGCCCTGGAACGAATATTCCGAGGATCGTATCGATGTGAAAGAGGCGGCGTCGATTCTCGACAAAGATCATTACGGACTGCGGGACATCAAGGAACGGATTCTGGAATTTTTGGCCGTATTGCAGTTGAAGCACGATAAAAAGGCCCCGATTATGTGTTTCGTCGGTCCTCCGGGCGTCGGCAAGACGTCGCTGGGCCAGTCGATTGCCCGGGCCATGCGGCGCAAATTTGTTCGCATGTCGCTGGGCGGGGTCAAGGATGAAGCGGAAATCCGCGGGCATCGGCGCACCTACGTCGGGGCTTTGCCGGGCCGGATTATCCAGGGACTGAAAAAAGCGGGGACCTCCAACCCGGTTTTTATGCTCGATGAAATCGACAAGGTCGGCAACGATTACCGCGGCGATCCGGCCTCGGCGTTGCTGGAAGTGCTCGACCCCGAGCAGAACCATGCCTTCAACGACCATTATCTCGAACTGGATTACGATCTCAGTTCGGTGATGTTTATCGCCACCGCCAATATTCTGGACACCATTCCGCCGGCATTGCTGGACCGGATGGAAGTGATTAGGCTGCCGGGATATACCGCCGAGGAAAAGAAGCAGATTGCCCGGCGTTATCTGGTGCCGCGCCAGTTGAAGAACAACGGCATCCGGCAGCGTCAGCTGCTGTTCGGCGTGGAAGCGATCGACGAAATCATCAACTATTATACCCGTGAGGCCGGGGTCCGCAATCTGGAGCGTACCATCGGCCAGGTGTGCCGGAAAATCGCCCGGAAAATCGTCGAGGGCGAAATCGACGGCGAGACGCGGCTGCGGCTGGGGGCGGCGGATATTTCCCAATATCTCGGCGCCCGCAAATTCGAGCTGGATGAGATCGAATCCCGACCCGAGCCCGGCGTGGCGACCGGCATGGCCTGGACCAGCAGCGGCGGGACGGTGCTTTCCGTCGAAGCGACGATGATGCCGGGCAAAGGGGTGCTCAAACTTACCGGTTCGCTGGGCGACGTCATGAAGGAAAGCGCCGAAACGGCGTTCAGTTTTATCCGCAGTCGCAGCCCACATTATCACATCGATCCGAAGTGGTTCGAGACCCGCGACTTTCATATTCACGTTCCCGACGGCGCCACGCCCAAGGACGGGCCTTCGGCCGGGATTACCATTACCACGGCGCTGATGACGTTACTGACGGGGCGGCCGATGTTGCCGGCGCTGTCGATGACCGGTGAAATAACCCTGCGCGGCAAGGTGACCCCCGTCGGCGGCATCAAGGAAAAGGTGATTGCCGCGTTGCGGGCCGGAGTGAAAACCGTGGTGCTTCCCAAAGGCAATCAGAAGGATGTGGAGGAGTTGCCGGATAACGTCAAAAAGCAGCTGAAATTCCGCTTTGTCGACAATGTCGACGAGGCGCTGAAGATTATTCTCGACCAGAAGGCGGCGAAAAAATGACGCGATTTCCGACCTGGATGATGATGCTCGGTGTGGCGCTGTTGTGGTGCTGCGGTGTGACGGCGGCGGAAACGGCAGCGGCAACAGCGCCGAACGCGGCGAACGCAGCGGCAACAGCGACGAATACCGCGGTGTCGCCGACGGATGATGCGATGCGGTTTCTGGCCGTGGCGCGACGGCCGCCGGGACGCGAATGCTGGGCCCGGATGACCGGTAAGGTTACTCACCTGCGGACCGGCGGCAAACCGGAAGAGGCCGGCATCAGTCTGGCTATCATGTTTACTCCCGCCCGGACGCTGGCGCAGATTATCATCGACGATCAACAGGGGTATCTGGTGGGGCAGAAGTATGGCCCCGGAGCCGACATGACCAGCATCATTCCTCTGAATAAAGAGGGATATCAAGAGCCGATCCTGGCCAAATTCGGTTTGCGGCCGGAGGATTTGACCATGTCGTTCATCTTCTGGCATCTGTTGCGGGAATTGCCCCGGGATAAAGTGAAGGGGCAGGAATGCCGGGTGTTTGTGCTGCAGGCGCCCGACGCGGTGGATCCGGAAGTGGTGCAGGTGCATATCAGCGCCAAATACTTCTTTCCGCTGAAGGTGAGTTGGAGCCGGAAAGACGGCGAACCGCCATATCGGTTTATGGAAGTAACTTCGTTCCGCAAGGAGAATGACTACTGGTTGGTCCGCAGCCTGATTATTTATGGTCCCGGCTGGAAGACCCGGGTGGCGTTCGAGCAGTCCCAGGCCGGGGTGCAGCAGGATCTGCCGCAGAATTTTTTCCGCCGTTGAAGCGGAGGCCGTTTGGTGCGGCAACAGGGAAGTAACGGGAGACAAAACGGTAATGGCAACGGATAATGAAGCCGTGATGCGTCAGGCGCTGATGTTCCATCAGCGTGGCGACCGGGTTCGGGCCGGAGAGTTGTACCGGCGGATTATCCGGCGCGATCCGCGTCATGCCGGGGCGTGTCATTTTTACGGCCTGCTGCTGCATCAGCAGGGCGACAATGCGGCGGCACTGGTACATATGGAACGGGCGTTGCGCAGCGGCGCGCCGTCGGCCGCGTTTTATGCCAATACCGGCAGTGTTTATGAAGCCGAATGGCGGTTGACGGAAGCGGCAGCGTGTTACCGTCGGGCCCTGCACCTTGCTCCTGCCATGCCGGAAGCGCTGTTGGGTGCCGGAGTGGTGGCTCAGAAACAGGGCGATTATCCGGCGGCGGAACAATATTACCGCCGGGCGGTGGCGGCGGCTCCTCCGGCCGCCGCGGTTCAGGCGCACTGGAATCTGGCGCTGCTGTTGCTGCTGACCGGGCGTTACGACGAGGGGTGGCGGGAATACGAATGGCGTCTGCAGGGCAAGAGCAACCTGCGGGGATGGGCGCCGACGGTGGAAGAAATCCGCGGTCCCGGCCGGAGTGCGGTTCTGATCAATGAAATGGGCTTTGGTGATATCATCCAGTTTATCCGGTTTCTACCGCAATTGCGGCGTTGCTGGCCGGAGATCGACTGCAAATATGTCTGTCCGCCGCCGCTGACCCGGTTGTTTCTCGATTCTTTCGACGCCGAACTGATGGTGGCGGAGGAGAATTTGGCGTCATCGGGCGCTACGGCGATTCCGATGATGAGCGTTCCGCATTTATTGCGGTTGCAGCCGGAAATGATTTCCGGTGCGGCCTATCTGCGGGCCGGATTACGGGCCACCCGCAGCTGGGGACGGAAAATTGCAGTGGATGCCGGTGCGGGACGATTGAAAGTCGGGTTGGTTTGGGCCGGGAGTCCGACGCATGTCAACGACCGGGTGCGTTCCCTCGATCCGGAGCTGTTGCGGGATGTGCTGGCGGTGCCGGAGGCAACCTTCTTCAGTCTGCAGCGCGGCATGAAACCGGAGGCGGCGATACCCGTGCCGAAAGCGGAAACAGTGGTCGATTATGGTTGCCGAATTGATAATTTTGCCGATCTGGCGGCGATTATGGTCAATCTCGATGTGGTCGTTTCCGTTGACACCGCCGCTTTGCATCTGGCCGGGGCTTTGGGAGTCAAAGCTTACGGACTGATTCATTTTTCGCCCGATTTGCGCTGGGAACTCGCGGGCGAACAGACCCGCTGGTATGATACCGTAACTCTATTGCGCCAGGAAC
>JAQUZV010000101.1 GCA_028691155.1 Victivallales bacterium | reverse complement strand
GCAGCAGCTCCGACGCGTGAAATTTGCCCCGGATATCATAGACGAAAACGGCAGCCCCGAGCAGCCATTGTCCGAACAGTTTGCCCCAGGCGCATTTGGCCCAGCCGGTATCGGAAACACTGAAGTGAAGATCATCGGCGGTCAGATCGTGCCAGAACCGGGCAGTAACCTCGTGTCCCAACGGCAGGGCATGGTTGTGCTGCACCATCTTCGGATCGACGTTATTGGTGCCGGAGGTGAAATAGATGACCAACGGATCGGAGGAACGGGTGCGGTAAGTGGGAGTGAACGTTTCGCCTTGCCGGGCCAGTTCGGTCCGGCAGTCGATCCATCCGGACCGTTCCCCGTCGACGATAAAACGATATTTCAGGCTCGGGCAGTCGGCGATAATGTCGTCGATCTTACCGGCGTTTTCCTGATCGGTGATGACCCCGGCGAATTCTCCGGCGTGAATGCGGCCGCGCAGATCGTATTCGGTCAGCATGACCGGCGCCGGACAATGAATAGCCGCCGTCTTGATAATGGCTACGGTGGCGATCCACCATTCGGGAATGCGGGGCAGCAGCAACAGGATGCGATCGAAAGGTTTGACTCCGGCGGAAGTCAGCAGATTCGCCATGCGGTTGGAGGCGCGGCTGATGTCGCCGAAACTCAGCGTCCGGTCTTCACCCTGTTGGTTGACCCAGACCATGGCCCGCTTGTCGGGCGACTGCGCCGCCCAGCGATCCACGGTATCGAAGCCAAAATTATAATATTCGGGAACGTTGATATGAAAACTGTCACAAGTCCGGCGGTAGTCGGACATATTACCACTCTGATTCACTGCCGTTGACCTCTTTTAATGAATCGGGTAAAATAACCCGTAAAGACCTTTTTGGCAATGGTGGTTTCGGAAATATTCCGCGGAATATTTATTTCAACTCCCGGTCGGACCGAAATATTTCCGGTCCATCTTTTTCAGGGCGAAAACCTGATTGGGACTCAACTGCCGTCCGGAAGCAAATTGCTGCTTCAACGACGCGAAAAAGCTCTTGTCGTCGTAAGCGCGTTTTCCCTTGGTTACCGGCGCCTGCCATTGCGTGATTTTACTCATCCGGGCCATGATCGCGACAATTTCCGGATCGGCCGGAGCCGAATCGGCCTTTTCCTGGCTCGCATCGAGTCGCAGCAGCGTGGACAAGGCGGCAAAAGCGGTGATCTTGTCCCGGTATTTTTCGGCAAATCTGACGATGACGGCCAACTGCTTTTCGGACAATTTCTTGCCGCCCAGCGCCTGTTTCTTCAGCGATTCGAACATTTTGCGGTCATCATAAGTCCGCCCGCGGCGGGTTTCCGGTTCGGCCCAGACCAAACCGTCGAAATGGGCAAAGATGCGGCGGTACTCGTCTTCCTGTTCGGAAGAAACGGCCTCCGCGCTCTGTTTCTGCCGCATGGCCCGGAAGCGTTCTTCGGCTTCGGCCAGTTCTTCCTGAAATCCGGCCTGTTCCGCCGTCCGGTCCAACTCCGGCAGTTGTTTCCGGTAATTGACGGCCAGGGTCAGCAGCGCCTGCCACTGTTTGGCGGTGATGATCCGATCCTTGACGAACTGGTCTTTTACCGACTGGAGAAATTTGTGATCGTCATACTTACGGCTGCCGCGTTTTTCCGCCGGAGCCCAGGTTTTGACGTCCTCCAGCAGTTGGATCATCGTTTCGACTTTATTGCTTTCCGGTGCCCCGTGACTTTTGGCGGCCTGAAGCCATTGCTCGAAGTCGCGGTAAAAATCCTCCAGCATGGCGGTCCATTCCAGTTTGCCTTCCTCGATTTCATCGAGCTTGGTTTCCATGCCGGCCGTGAAGCCGACCTGAAACAACTCCGGCAGCATCTGGACCAGAAAATCGTTGACTTTGAAGCCGAGTTCGGAGGGTTTCAGGCGGCCCTGTTCCTTGGTGACATAAAGTCGTTCCTGAATGGTGTTGACGATGGTGGCATAGGTGGACGGCCGGCCGATGCCGTTGGATTCCAGTTCCCGGATCAGCGACGCTTCGGAAAAACGCGGCGGCGGTTCGGTGAATTTTTGTTCATGGTCGGCCTGTTTCAGTTCGCATTGGTCGCCGACCCGGAGTTGACCCAGAATTTCCGAAGTGGGGTCTTCCGGCTCCTCGCCGCCTTGTTCCCCGGCCTTGTAAACGGCGAGAAAACCGGGAAACGTGGTGACGGTGGCGGTGGTTCGGAACAGATAGCAACGCCGATCGGCGCCGTCAAGCTCCATTTCGGCCGTGGTCTGCTGTTGCCGGGCCTGCGCCATCTGGCTGGCCAGAAAACGACGCCAGATCAGGTTGTACAACTTATATTGGGCGTCATCCAGAAATGGCCGGGCCCGGTCCGGGGTCAGATCGACATCGGTCGGGCGAATGGCTTCATGTGCTTCCTGCGCGCCGGCTTTGCTCTTGTAGAAATTGGGTTTTTCCGGCACATAGGAGGCGCCGTAGTTGGCGTTGATGAATTGTCGGGCCGTTTCCTGGGCCTCGCGGGCAATGGTCACGGAGTCGGTACGCATGTAGGTGATCATCCCGACCGGGCTGCCGTCGCCCAGTTCGATGCCTTCGTAAAGGGATTGGGCTACCCGCATGGTTCGATTGGCGGAAAAGCCGAGAAAACTGCCGGCGGCCTGCTGCAACGTACTGGTAATGAACGGCGGCGGGGCATTGCGGCGACGCGGCTGCGATTTCAGTACGGCCACCCGGAAGGGGGCGGCGGCGTTGCGGATGGCATCGAGAGTACGGTTGGCGTCGGCGGCATTGTCGATCAGAAACTTTTCGCCGTCGATTTTTGCCAGTTTGGAATGGAACGTCATTGCCGCCGGGGTGCGATCCGGGTGCAGCGTGACGAGAAAATTCCAGTATTCCTGCGGCTGAAAGGCGAGAATTTCCCGTTCGCGTTCCACCACCAGCCGCAAGGCGACCGATTGCACGCGTCCGGCGCTGATGCCTTTTTCGATCTGCGACCACAGCAGCGGACTGATCTGATAGCCCACCAGCCGGTCGAGGATTCGGCGGGCCTGCTGTGAATCGACGCGCGGCAGATTGATTTTGCCCACCTGCTGAAAAGCTCTGGCAATGGCGCTTTTGGTGATTTCATGAAAAGTGACGCGGAGAAAATCCGCCTTGGTATTGTCTTTCAGCACTTCCTGCAGATGCCAGGCAATGGCTTCTCCTTCGCGGTCGGGGTCGGGCGCCAGATAGATATGATCGGCTTTCTTGGCGGCGCTGCGCAATTGCCGGATGACTCCGGCGCGGGATTTGCTTTCCACATATTTCGGGGCAAAATGATTTTTGACGTCGACGCCGAAAGAGTGCTCCGGCAGATCGCGGATATGTCCCATGGAAGCGAAAATCTGATATTTGCCGCCCAGCATCTTACCGATGGTTTTGGCTTTGGCCGGCGATTCGACGATGACTAAACTGTTTGCGCCCATATTATAAATATACTCTCTGTTTGTTACCGTTTCGGGGCCGGTCTTACCCCCCGGAAGACCGAAGAGTGTTATTGTGTCGTGTCTTTCGGCAAGTTTCAAGTCGGGTGTGAAAATTTTTTCGAAAAAAAATCCGATCGGCGGTTGCCCGGTCCGGAACCGAAATCCCCCGTTGCGGTCAGCCGTTCACCGGCGGAGTGTCGGCGCCGAACCGGCGCGGTTCCAGGCGATAAACCCGGTCGTTGGCGCGAACCTTTTCCGGCACGGCGAAAGTGACGGTGTTTCCTTTGACGGCCTGTTCCGCCGGCTGTTCGTCCACCCGTAATGCCGCGACGGTCAGCGTTACCGCTCCGGTGGTGGGGCCGGTAATCAATACTTCATCGCCGGCATGCATCCCGGCCGCTCCCAGCAGAACCTCGGCCACGCCAGGTCGGGCAAAGTATTTGGTGACTTGGCCGAGGTGACGTTTGTTTTTACTGGCCCGATTACCGCCGGACCCGGTCCATTCTCCCAGCGGTTCTCCCAGATAATAGCCGCCCATCCAGAAGCCGCGGTTGAAGACGGTGGTGAGCCGTTCCCGCCATTGCGCCACCCGGGCCGGGGTGAAGTCACCGGCGGTCACCGCGGTGGCCGCTTCCCGGTAGACCGCGGTGACGGTTCGGACGTAATCCGCCGAGCGGCCGCGCCCTTCCAGCTTGAAGATCCTGACGCCGGCGGCAATCAGCCGGTCAAGAATGTTGACAGTGCAGATATCTTTCGGAGACATCACATATTTGTTGTCGATCACCAGTTCCGCGCCGGTTTCTTCATCATAAACCCGATAGGCGCGGCGGCAGTTCTGGAAGCACGCGCCGCGATTGCCGGATGAGTTGTAAATGCCGAGGCTCATGTAGCATTTGCCCGAAACGGAAACACACAGGGCGCCGTGGGCAAAAAGTTCGATCCGGAGTTTTTCGCCCGATGGACCGCAGATGTGGTCGTGATCGATGGCGGCGATGATGTGGGCGATCTGCGGCAACGTGAGTTCCCGGGCCAGGACCAGAACTTCGGCAAACCGCGCATAGAATTTCACCGCTTCCAGATTGGAAACATTGGCCTGCACGGAAACATGTACCGGCAGACCGCACTCCCGGGCGCCGATCATTACCGCCACGTCGGCGGCGATGACGGCGTCGATCCCGGCATCCGCCGCCGCGCGGCAGAGTTGTCGCATGTCTGCAAGCTCGGAGTCGTAAATGATGGTATTGAGCGCCAGGTAGGCCCGGGCTCCGGCACCGTGACAGCGGCGAACAATTTCCGGCAGGTCGTCCGGCGTGAAATTGACGGTGGCACGGGAACGCATGTTCAGTTTGCCGATGCCGAAATATACCGAATCCGCCCCGGATTGCAGTGCCGCCGCCAGGGATTCGAAGGAACCGGCCGGGGCCATGATCTCAATGGAGTCGGTCATGGGGTGTCCGGCGTTTGCAGCGCGGGATCCGGACTGCGGAACAGCAGGATATTGTCGCGAAAGGAATAAAGGGGTTCGATTTTTTCGGGAACAATGCTGATCAACTCGTTATTCCTGGACAATGAGGTCGATATATCATACAGGGTCAGCTGGGCCGGACGCCGGTTCTTGAAGTCGATCACGGTCGGAATGGCGGTTTCCGCTTCATCCTGGTCGTCCTTGCGGCGATTGTTGCGGTTGGTTACGGCATAGCGGATCAAAGACAGGTCTTCCGGCGCCGTCGGCACCACCTGAACCGTAACCGGCGGCGATATTGTCGCCGGAGAATAGGAATGGTAAAGCTGATAAGCCCGATAAGTGATCGGTCCGCCGATTAATGCCGCTACCACTACGGTGAGAAATAATTCCAACTTATTGAGTTTCATCTCGTCCGATATCTGTCTGCTGCTCGATGAATAAAAAATCTTACTGCCGTTTGCATAAACGGTAATATAGGCGGTTGGGATGATGATGTCAAGTTTTTTTCCGGTTGTCCGGTGAATCCGGGACAAAAAAACACGCCGGTGCTTGCAAAAACAGGCGGGACCACTAACATTAGATAATAACGCGGGATGACTTGTCCCGGTTGATGATTAATTATTAGGCAAAAAATCGATGGAGAATGAAATCATGGCTCTGGTAAAACTTTACAATAAATCCGGCGACGACAAGGCAGTGAAACTCCAGGCCGGGATTGAAAAGAAATTCGGGCGGATTCCGGAAGTGTTTCAGGCGATGGGGCGCAACGGGGATTTCCTCGACAAAATGCTGCAGTTGGGCGAGGTCGCCGGCAAAGGGCTCGATCCCAAGACCAAAGAGTTGATCTGCATTGCGATCAGCGCGGTCAACGGTTGCGAATATTGTGTGTCGGCGCATCGTGCCGCGGCCAAAAGCGCCGGAATCACCGATGAAGAGATTACGGCCGCCATTGAAGTCGCCGCGGCGATGAGCGCATTCAATAAATTCAATGCCGCGCTCGGGCTGAATATCGACATCAAGGCGGATTGAGGTCGGTACGGGCGAATCATGACGACGCATATTCCCTCGGACTGGCGATCGATCATCTACCGGGCGGTGGAATCGGAGGAGCTGGACTATAAGGCGGCGCAGAACTGGAGTGAACTCAGTCGCGCCGGCAAAGCCAAGTTTGTCCGCCACTGCATGGCTCTGGCCAACACCAAGGGGGGATATATCGTCGTCGGCGTCGGCGAGGATGCGTCGGGGCGGCCGTGTGTTTACACCGGGTTGACGGAAAAGCAATCGCGTTCGTTCGACCCTACCGCCGTCGGCAACTTTATCAACAACTATGCCGATCCGGAAATCGATTTTTCGCTGGAACGTCCGCTGGTCGACGGGCGACAGTATGCGGTGTTTGTGGTGCGGCGCTTCAATTCCCTGCCGCATGTGTGCTCCTATGGCTGCGAGACCGAATTGCAGCAGGGCGTGCTTTACATCCGTTCGGCGGAGGCTTCCAGCCGGCCGGCCTTTCGTTCACAGGAAATCCATGCGCTGATCCAGCGGTCGCTGCGCAATCAACGCGAACAGTTGGGGCGGATGCTGCGCGGGATTCTGTATGAGAACAGTTCCCTGGCGGCGCCGGATGCCAAAGCCCGGTTTCGGGAACAACGCAATTTGTCGCGGCATATGCTTACTTCACGACGGGAGGTGGTTGACGGCAACCGCATTTCATTCGAGTTCAGCGTGTTTCCGGCGGAATTCGCGGCAAAAAAATTCACGTTGACGGAAATTCGGGCCGCGCTGGAACAAGCGGTTTATCTGTTTCCGTCGCCGCGCTTTATGCGTCAGAGCGAGGTGGCGGAGAGCTATTCAACCAACGTTTCGGTACGGTCGCTGCCGCAGGGAGCCACCCGGATCTGGCAGGCCTTTCGTTCCGGTTTTTTCCATTTGCTGGAATATGCGCCGGCCGGGGAGCGCAGCGTGGCTTATCGGTCGTTGCAGGATAAAATTGCGGAGGCGGTCTTTTTTGCCGGAGAATTTTATTCCGACCTCGGCTATAACGATGAGATGTTCGCGCTGGATATCCGCCTCAACGGGGTGGAAGACGCCCTGTTGACCGGCATCAAGCCGCGGGTGCGCCGCTCCGGCAGTCCCGCGGAGTACCGTTGCCATATTCCGGAAATTGTGGTGACGATGCAGCGGACCATGGCCGACCTGATCAGCGGACCGGAAGATCATGCCGCCCGGATTGTCCGTGATTTGTGTGAACGTTTCAATGTGCCGTCTTCCCGTCATGAGGGCTTGGAGGAGGCCGTCCGCGCTTATCTGGAAGAACGGATGCCGGAAGCGTTTTTCAGCGACGGCAGCGGGAAAAAGGTTTAGACGACGTTTTACAAAAACCGGATTTATGTTAAATTAAGATCGGTTGAGTTAAGATACTGAAGTTATCGTGGCGGCGAACCGGGATGGATGGGGTCCCGCCTTGAATCATGGAACATAATTTGGGCAAACTGGTGGGTGACAATCAATGCAACTGAATCGTACCGTTCGGGTTGAACTGGGCGAACGCTCTTATGAAATCATTACCGGGCATGGGGTTCTGGAAGAGGCGGCCGTGCATCTCGAAGAGCTGGTGTCCGGAGGTAAATGTCAGATAATCAGCGACAGCAACGTGGCACCGCTTTATGCCGAGGCGCTGACGG
>JAQUZV010000100.1 GCA_028691155.1 Victivallales bacterium | reverse complement strand
GTTTGAATGACGTTGCAGGCTGTTTCACAACGGCGGCACATGATGCATTTGTCCAGATCGCGGGCAATGGCCATGCTGGACAAATCCTTGTTGTAGGTGGACTGCTCCCCTTTGTACAGCACCTGATGCAGATTCATCTCTTCCGCCAGTTTCTGCAACTGACAGTTGAGGTTCTTGGGGCAGGTCAGGCAGTCTTTCGGATGGTCGGACAGCAGCAGATCGAGTACGGTCCGGCGGGCATTGATGGCCCGGATGGTATTGGTTTTGACCACCATCCCTTCCTGAACCGGGGTGCAGCACGCCGGCGCCAGATTGCGGCGGCCGACTACTTCCACCACGCAAATCCGGCAGGAGCCGCACCGGTGTTCCACATGAAAGCAGTCGAGTTTTATGTGACACAAGGTCGGAATCCTGATGCCGAGCTTTTCGGCCGCCTCCAGAATGGTGGCGCCGTCATCAACGCTTACCGGCTGATCGTTTATTGTAAGATTAATCATAATCGAGAATCTCCCTTTACCGCTGGCTTATTTCTTTTCAATCGCGTGGAATTTACAGGTCTGGAAACAGACGCCGCACTTGATGCATTTATCCTGATCGATGACATGTTTCATCTTGCGTTCGCCGCTGATGCAGTTGACCGGACAGTTGCGGGCGCACAGCGTGCACCCGACGCATTTGTCGTTGATTTCATAATGAATCAGATTGGGACAAACGCCGGCGGGACAGCGATTTTCCTTGATATGGGCCAGGTATTCGTCGGGAAAATTGGCCATGGTCGAAAGAATCGGATTGGGCGAAGTCTGGCCGAGACCACACAACGCGGTATCCTTGACGGTCAGCGCCAGATTTTTCAACTTGTCCAGCGTTTCCATGGTGCCGCGACCGTCGCAGATTTCGTTGAGCATTTCGTACAGACGGCGATTGCCCACGCGACACGGGGTACATTTGCCGCAGGACTCGTCCAGAGTGAATTCCAGGAAGAAACGGGCGATATTGACCATGCAGTCGTCTTCGTCCATGACAATCATACCGCCGGACCCCATCATCGAACCGAGCGCGATCAACGTGTCGTAGTCGATTGGAGTGTCGAGGTTTTTCGTGGTGATGCAGCCGCCGGAGGGACCGCCGGTCTGGACCGCTTTGAACTGTTTGTTGTCCTTGATGCCGTCGCCGAGTCCGAAAATGATCTGACGCAGCGTCGTTCCCATCGGCACTTCAACCAATCCCACCTTGCTGACCTTGCCGGCCAGAGCGAAAACCTTGGTGCCGGGCGAACCTTGAGTCCCGATGGCCCGGAACCAGTCGGAGCCGTTGCGGATAATCGCGCCGACATTGGCATAGGTTTCGACGTTGTTGACCACGGTCGGCTTCTTCCATAAGCCCTGAACGGCGGGGAAGGGGGGCTTGAACGTCGGTTCGCCGCGCATGCCTTCGATGGAGTGAATCAACGCGGTTTCTTCGCCGCAGACAAAGGCCCCGGCGCCGTATTTGATCTCGATGTCGAAATCGAATCCGGACCCGAAGAGGTTTTTCCCTAGCAATCCGTACTCGTGGGCCTGTTCGATGGCGATGCCGAGACGCTTGACGGCCAGCGGATATTCGGCGCGGATGTAAATGACGCCGTTATGGGCGCCGGTGGCATAACCGCCGATGGCCATGGCTTCCAGTACCGCATGCGGGTCGCCTTCCAGAACGGCGCGGTCCATGAATGCTCCGGGGTCGCCTTCGTCGGCGTTGCAGATCATGAATTTTTCATCATTCTTCTGCGCCGCGGCAAACTGCCATTTTTTCCCAGTCGGGAAACCGCCGCCGCCACGACCGCGCAACCCGGCGGCGGTGATTTCCTTGATCACGTCCTCGGGCTTCATTTCGGTCAGGGCTTTGGCCAGGGCGTCGTAACCGTCTTCGCCGATGTATTCGTCGAGACGTTCCGGATTGATGCGGCCGGTATTGCGCAGGACGATCTTGGCCTGAATGGCGGTGTCCGGCTTGGCTTCGAATTCGGGATAATACCAGGACCGTTCCACCGTTCTGGTCCCATGGGCCGGACTGTCGGTGCCGGCGGCGAGAATCTGCGGCACCTGGGCGGCGGAAACGTCGCCGTAAATAATCTGCCGGCCGGTGGCGGTGTCGATCACGGCAATGGTCGGTTCGCAATGGCACAAGCCCATGCAGCCCACTTCCACCACCTCGATGGCGTTCTGCAGGTTGCGGGCGGATATTTCTTCACGGATGGCTTCCAGTACCGGAGTGGTTCCGGCGGCGATCCCACAGGTTCCCATGGAAACGAGGATCTTGGTTTCGGCGGCGGCGGCGCCTTTGATCTTGGCCGCATATTCCTGCAATGCTTCTCTTGATGCGATAAACATGTCCGCTATCCCCTTTATTCCGCGCAAGCGTTGATAATTTCCGGGACGAGCTTGGCGGTGACGTTGCCGTAAACCCGGTCATTGACCATCACCACCGGCGCCAGACTGCAGGCTCCGACGCAACGCAGGATGCCCAGGGTGAATTTTCCGTCCGGTGTGGTTTCCCCTTCCTGAATATTGAGGAAACGCTTGAATTCGTCGACGATCTTGTTGGCCCCCTTCACGAAACAGGCGGTGCCGGTACAGACGTTGATCTTATAGCGTCCGACCGGGGTTTCGGTGAAGAAAGAATAAAAACTGATGACGCCGTAAACTTCGGACAGGTGCAGTTTGAGCTTGTCGGCCACAAACAACTGCACACAGGTCGGCAGATAACCGAAAACACTCTGTGCCTTATGCAGCGATTGGATCAGAAAACCGCGGTTACGGTCGGGATTCTCGCCCAACGGCAGCGAATCGATATACGCTTCCAGTTCGGCGCGCTTCTCGGGATACGCCTCGATCAGATTGTCGCTCCCCGGCATTTGGTCGCAAGTACAGGACATAAAAAAATACCTCCTCAATTATTACCGCGCCCGAATGCTCCCCGGGGCGCGGAAACTTTACCATCCGTACGGGAAATTTCCGCTCTTCCCAGCCGAAAATTATCCCGGTCGCCGTATCGTCCTACACTTTACCGGAGCTCCCCGGAAAAAACAAGTGTTTTGTGATTTTTTTTACATAAAATCACCATATCGGCGGCTAAGCGGTCGATATTGAAATTTACCCCGGCCAAGTGTTTTCCCGCGACGGGGAATTTTTTGTGAACGAAGGGTTAAAAAAAGCCGGTGACGATAAAATTTCGGGATGTTGTGATTCCGGACGACATTAACCGGGGTTATTTCCGATAATTATTGGTGGGTGGCGGTGATTTCTATTTGTTTTTTTGAAATTATCGTACAATATATTCTGATAAACTTGTCGCGTGGTGGTTCAGTGTCAATTCAGAAGGGAAGAGAGGAAGTAATTATGTTCAGCAATAGTGATCCGATCCGGCGTTTGTCCAACTATCGCCGGGTGTTATGCAAGCTCCGGGCTCTGGGGTTCGAACGGTTTGTTTCCGACAATCTGGGGGGCGCGCTGGATATTTCCCCCGCCCAGGTCCGCAAGGACTTTGCGGATTACGGTCTGACCGGAAACAAAAAAGGCGGTTACGATGTCCGGGACCTGATTGAGAAATTGAACAAGATTTTAGGCAAAAACGAGTTGCAGAAGATTATCGTGGTCGGCTGCGGCGGCATGGGGCGGACACTGATGGGATATAACGGCTTTTCCGGCGAGGGAATGAAGGTGGTGGCCGGATTCGATTCCAATCCTTCCTTGATCGATCCCCGGGCCATTATTCCGATCTACGACATCAACGACATGCCCGAATATATCCAAAAGGAAAAGATCGAACTGGCCATCATGACCGTGCCCGAATCCGCCGCCTCCAAGGTTTCGGAAGTTCTTAAGGGCTGCCATATCAAAGGCATTCTCAATTTTGCCCCGATCATGCTGAAAAGCTCGGAAGAATGTATTATCCGCAATATCAATATCATTCATGAAATGGAGAATATTATCTATTTTGCGCGGAAAATCGGCAATGAGGATTAAGTTACAAATTTCACAATAAGTATTTTTTTATCGAAGTTTGAAAAAGAGAATCCGGTGGGGTCGGGAGAATGGAAAATGCATTGGCGTAAATGGATGGTTTGCGGCATATTGCCGGTGGTGTTGCTGTGGACCGGCTGCCACGGCCGGAGCGGCGTCGAGAGTTATTGGCTGACGCGGGGAGACGTCGAGGTTACGGAAGGTGGGGAAATTCATCCCGCACTGGCTCGGGAGTTGCAACGGCATTCTGCCGTGGAGATGGCGCAGTTGGCGACGGAAATTCGGCAGGCTTCCGGCTATAATCGCGACCTGTACGGTTTGCAGCGGCGGCGCCGCGGCGCCGCCGCGTCCAATTTGCCCGGACCGGTTCGGGATGTGGTGATTTCCAATGCTGTCTTCAACCGGGAAGATGCGGTGACGTTGCGGATTTTTCAGCCGCGTCATGCCGGTCCCGGGCTGCCGGTGATCATTTATCTGCACGGCGGCGGTTGGTGCATGGGATCGGCGGCGGCGAGAGACAATATCGCGGTCGGGTTGTGCCGCGCCGTTCCCGCGGTGGTGGTGGCGGTGAATTACCGCCTGGCGCCGGAATATCCTTATCCGGCGGCATTGGATGACATTGCCGCGGTGGTCGGCAAAATCGGAGCGTTGGCGTCGAAATTCCGGGCGGATGCCCAATGTCTTTACCTGGCCGGTGACGGGGCGGGGGGGAATCTGGCGGTTGCGTTTGCCCTGCGCAACAGCGTTGTTGATCGCGGGCCGGTGGTTCGTGGCATGATGCTGTTTTACCCCGCGCTCAATTTGTGGCGGATGACAACGCCGTCCTGGACCGGTTACGGCAGCGGCTACGGCATGGATCTTGCCTATTTTCAGGCCTGCATCGATTGCTATGTGCCCCAACGCGGGGAACGCAATCGGCATTTTGTCTCGCCGGTTTTTGCCGACATGCGCGGCATGCCGCCGGCATTGCTGGTGACCGGGCAGTTCGATCCGTTGCGCGACGATGCGGCCAAATTTGCCCGACGGATGTGGCAGGAGGCCCGTCCGGTGCGTTATTTGTGTCTGCCCGGAATGACCTGTGGGTGGATGACCAATTTACAATTGGAGCGGGAGTTCGGCCGGGTTATGGCCGAAGCGGCGGAGTTTGTCCGGCGCACTTCCGCCGCCAGGTAGGGATGACGCGGGGCTTCGGTTCGGAGCGCGCTAGAAATGCCGTTTCAGTTTTTTCAGATAATAAAATGACAGGGCCATATCGACGGAGACCAGAATGCTGTTGAGGGCGTAAAGCCAGAAGACCCGGTCGAAATTGTAGTAGATTTTATGGATACAGCCGGCCAGATAACCGATGACAACCAGGCCCAGGAACAAAAAACTTTTCCCGGCCGGATTTTTGGCCCGAATGGTTTTCAAAATGGCGAAAGGCCAACTGGCGCCGAAACAGATCATCATAATGGCTTCAAAAGGACTATTCATAACTGCGGTTTCCTCTTCATGGTATAAGCTGGTAATATAGTGGTCGGCGGTGATACTTGCAAGGGGGAAATTTCCGGTGCGGCCTCGGGAAGAGGAAGGATATCGCTTCTTTCCGGGGGAAAATATGCGTCGGTTCGTTGTCGGGAAGACGTGTCGTCATTTGGGATAAAAACCGGGTATTTCCCTGAATTATCGGTTGATTTTTATATGGAGTCAGATAATAGTAAGTCAAAATAACCTGGCGGGGCCGGAGTCGCGGCGGCTCGGCGGCCCGGTGGTGACTTTGATCCCGAAGCATATCCTGTTGACCGGAAAAATATTGAAGATCATGACAATATGACCGGGATTTTTTGTGTTTTTTTATTGCAATATGATTTTGCTGAAAATATACTAGGTTGCATAGTAAATTTAAGGTGTGGCAAGACAGTGTCGGGAGCCGGGCTGGAAAGTCGGGCTTTCGGTTGCGATCGGCATGACCGTGGAATTTAAAGTCGGCATAAGGGTTCGGACTGGGTGCGGCGACGGCCGTGGTCGTTCGGCGGCGCGTTGATGGGCCGGACTTGGGTCGGAGTAGTGTCGCAAATGGATGTCAAGTGGAAATTGCGCCGGTAATTGTGATGGCGGCAACGATTTTCGTGGTTGACGGTAAAGGCGAGAGGTCTGAGTATTATGGCAAATGAAGCATTCAGGGGGATGGCGATTTTCGAGGTGATCGGAGGAGGTCGGGAATTTCGCCTGAAAAAACTGGAGCTGGCCGAGGATGTGGGGGATTCGGTTTACCGCCGGGCCCGGAGCGGGGCGGAACAGTGTCTGCATGAATACTTTGCCGCCGGCGCGGATGATTATCGTCTGGTCAAGGTCTGTCGCGAAGTGTTGGCTTCCGGCACGCCTAAAAAGTGGGAATTCACCTGTTGCTGCAATAATACGGTCTGCCGTTTTCGCGGGGATGTTTTCCGCCTGACGCCGCAGCGGCTGCTGATGTCGTTCGGCGATGTTGCCTACCGCTATGAATTTGAAAATTCACTTTACGAGAGTGAAGCCGACTGTCGCGGCATGATCGGCCAGGAACCGATCTGCATCTGTCGTTTTTTGCCGGATCGGACCATCACTTATGTCAACCCGCCGTTTTGCCGCGACTTCGGACTGGCGCCCCGTGAGTTGATCGGCCGGCGCTTCCCGGATCCGCTTCCGGATGATTTCCGCGTCTCGGCCCGGGCGGTTCTGGCCCGGTTGAATGTGACGGAGCCGTTGTTGCAGTATGAATACGTCCGGGAGGGCCGCGACGGCAGGCGCCGGCAGCTCTGGACGGCCAAAGCCGTTTTCGATCCGCGCCGGCAGATTACGGAATATCAGTTGTTGGGGGTTGACGTCACGTTATGGCAGACCTGGGAAGAGGAGACGGCGGCGGCCCGGTTTCGGGCGGAGGAATATGAGAGTTTCAAATCCGCGATTATCCACAATATTTCCCATGAAATCCGGACGCCGCTGAATGCCATCATGGGATTTTCCGAACTGTTGAAAGCGCCGGAATTACCGGGAGAAAAACGCCGGGAATTTCTCGATATCATCATCGACAGCGGCAATCATCTGTTGGCGGTGGTGGATGAGCTGCTGGTGATTTCCGGGATTCAGGCCGGGGAAGAACAGCTTTATGCCACGTCGTTTTCGCTTAACGACCTGATGCTGGAGATTTACGGTGAATTTCATCCTACGGTGGTGCGTTCCGGCGCCACCTTGTATCTGAGTCCGCTCTTGCCGGATGCGCAGGCGGATATTTTCTGCGATCGCGACAAACTGCACAAGATTCTCCGCTGCCTGCTCGACAATGCCGGAAAATTTGCCTCGCAGGGGTTGATTGAATTTGGCTATGTCCGTAAAAGCGGCTTCTGGGAATTTTATGTGCGCGACACCGGGCCGGGGATTCCGGCGCATTTGCAGGAGGCGATTTTCGAACCGTTTCGGCAGGTGGAGCTGGAGCTTTCGGCCAAAGTGCCGGGGTTGGGCGTGGGGTTGTCGATCTGCAAGGCCTATGTGACGATGATGGGGGGCGAGCTTCGGGTGGAATCGGCGCCGGAGCACGGATCGACCTTCTATGTTCTTATTCCAGACGGCCGGGACGGCGGCTGCCCCAATGCCGACGGTGATGACGAACCGGCGCCGCCGCAATCGAAAACACC
>JAQUZV010000099.1 GCA_028691155.1 Victivallales bacterium | reverse complement strand
CATGGTGTCCTGTCCGGCTTGGTGGTTCAACCGGTACTATAGCCTCTCGGGTTCGGCGACGCAAGCCGGTGATTTTACTTTCTGTCCAGCCAGACGGTAAAATCCGGCATCACCGGGGAGTGCCGGGCAAAATAGCGTTGCAACGCGGCGCGGATGGTGATGCCGGTATCGGTGGCCGGGGCCCGGACCAGGGCCGGAAAACGTTTGCGGCCGCGTGCGACAATGAAACTGCTGACGGCGACGCGATAGCGGTTCCGATGCTGCGGCAACATCAGTTCCGCGGTCCCGCCGCGTTGACGGCGAACGTGGAATCCCCACGGCAGTTGCCGTTGCGGGATGACTTGCCAGGACAGTTGTTCCTCCACGATCTGACGCAATTCCGGAAGCGTTACTGTGATGACCGTAATGGTGTCCTCGTACGGAGCCGTCGCAAACAGTTTTCCGGCCGTGATTCGGCCGGAAAGGGTGACCGGGTCGTGCAGCGAAGGAGAAATCAGGGCATAATCGACTCCGGCCGCTTCGGCGGCCGCCCGGCCGAACAGATTCTGCAACGGATTGCCGACGCCGCGGACCGAACCGGAGATCGGCGCGCCGACGCTTCCGATCACCTGTTGCTCCTGTTCGTGGTAACGGCGCAATTCGGCGATGAAGGATGGCGGTACGGTAAATGGGGGCGAACCGGGATCGGGAACGGTTGCCAGGCGGGTTTTAAGATCGACCACGCGGCCGGCGTCGGTATCGAAACGTATTTCGGTCACGGCGATGCCTTCGCCGTGTTTGCCCGGTTCGGTATACCAGACGCCGTATCCCAGGTCGCGGCCCGCGACGACCTGATGGGTGTGGCCGCCGCAGATAAGGTCGAGCTGCGGATAGCGGCGCGCTATTTGCAGCAGGCTGTTGCGGCGGTCGGAATACGACATGCTGACGCCGTAATGGACATTGAGAATGATGATATCGGGTTTCTCCCGCATTACCGCCGGGATGGTGCGCGACAGGGCCACATCGAACGATTCGAGCCGGAATTCCTTTTCGCCCGGCGCTTTTTGACGCCACAAGTCCGGGAACGTCAAGCCGATTACCACCAGTTTCAGGCCGTGACGGTGGAAGATCGCATAGGGGCCGATGCCGGGCGCGTCGAGGTTGGCGGCGGCGATTCGACCCCGGAATTGCCGCAGGCGCGCAACGAGAAGGTCGAACCCGAAATCGAAATCGTGGTTCCCCGGCGTCCAGAGGTCGCCGCCGAGCAGATTGAGGGCTTTCACGGCAATTTCACCCCGACTGGCGGCGGCGGCAAAAGTGCCTTGCAGCAGATCGCCGGTGTCCAGCAACAACAGATGATCGCGGCCGCCGCAACGGGCTGTTTCCGCGGCAATGATCGTACCGAGCCGGGACACTGTTGCCACATCGCAATGGCCGTGAATGTCGCTGGTCTGGAGAATGGCGATGTTTTTTATCGCGGCCCTGGCACTGCCGGTCGGCACGCCACATAAAACCGCCAGCAGCAACAGACGAAAAATCAGCCTCATCCCGGCGCTCCCGGTTACAGAAACGTTATGGTTGCAATCCCGTGGCCCGGCGGAAACCGGCCCGGAACCGAAAATGAAACCACCCCCGGTCCGGACCCCGGAGCGTGTTCCCGCCGGGTGGACGGGCGTTCTCCGGTTCCCCGGGCCCGAGGTCAGACCCGAATTTCACCCAGAGCGGCATGGGTGGCCTCTTCCGGGTATTTCGCCAGCAGCGGCGTGACAATATCCCGCAGAAACTCCAGCGCCTGGCCGGGAGCCCGACCCACAAAAGCTTTCGGATCGACCATGTGATCGATATCCACGGCGGCAAACAGCGGATCGGCTTTCAAGCGTTCCAGCAGATCGTTTTCCGCTCCTTCTTCCTTGACCCGGCGTCCAGCGGCCATCGAATGGACCCGAATCGCCTCATGCAGTTCCTGGCGGTTGCCGCCGGCGGCCACGGCGGCCATCATGATGTTTTCGGTGGCCATGAACGGCAGTTCCGCCGCCACGTGTTTGGCGATGACGCGCGGCCAGACCTGAATGCCGTCGACGATATTGGCCAGCAGCGACAGAATCACATCGACGCCCAGAAACGCTTCCGGCAGCGAAATACGGCGGTTGGCCGAGTCGTCGAGGGTGCGTTCGAACCATTGCGTGGCATGGGTGTCGGCGGCGTTGGCCGGCAGCGACATTACATAGCGCGCCAGCGAACATACCCGTTCGGAGCGCATCGGATTGCGTTTGTAGGCCATGGCGCTGGAGCCGACCTGATTTTTGCCGAACGGTTCTTCCATTTCCTTGAGATTGGCCAGTAACCGGATATCTCCGCACATCTTGTAGGCCGACTGGGCAATGCCGGAGAGCACGGTCAAAACGTAATAATCAACTTTGCGGGTGTAAGTCTGGCCGCTGACCGGCACCACCCGGTCGAAACCCATCAGCTCGGCCACCCGTCTTTCCAGCAATTTGCACTTGTTCTGATCGTTGTGGAACAACGCCATGAAGCTGGCCTGCGTCCCGGTGGTACCTTTGACGCTGCGGAACGGCAGGTGGGTCAATTCCGCTTCCAGCCGTTCGAAATCGAAAATGAAATCCTGCAGATAGAGGCAGAAGCGTTTGCCCACCGTGGTCAGCTGGGCCGGCTGGTAATGGGTGAATCCCAGCGTCGGCAGGTCGTGATACTTTTCAATCACGCCGGAGATGATCCGGATCAGCGTCAGTATTTTGTTGCGGATGATGCGCAATCCGTCGCGCAACTGGATGAGTTCGGTATTGTCGGTGACGAAACAACTGGTGGCGCCGAGATGAATGATCGGCATCGCCTTGGGACAGAGTTGGCCGAAGACATGAATATGGCTCATGACGTCATGACGCAGTTCCTTTTCCTTGGCGGCGGCGGCGGCGAAATCGATATCGTCGAGATGCGCCTTCATTTCCGCGAGTTGTTCGTCGGTAATATCCAGTCCCAGCTCTTTTTCGGCGGTGGCCAGCGCCAGCCACAACCGGCGCCAGGTGGAATGTTTGTGTTGCGGCGACCAGTTGTAACTCATTTCTTCGCTGGCATAGCGTCCGGTCAGCGGATTCTGGTAACAGTTGTTGTCGGTCATAATGTTTCCGGCGGCTCCTGATATGGTATTAACGGTTTATCTATCGATATATGGTTATACTTGACAAGATGGTAATATAGTTCCCCGGCCGCGACAAAGCAACCGGACCGCCGCCGTCGCCGGGAAAAAAACTTCCGCCGTCCCGGCGGTCATCCGCGGCGGGTGTCCGGCGGCTTTGCCTTCTGCCGGGCGTAAAAAAGGTTTCGATAATACGCTTTGCCGGTTGAAAGCGGCGGCGAACCGCTTTATAGTCTACTGGTAGAAACCGGAGTTTCAATCAATACTTACAGGCGGAGTGTCATCATAATGCATTTGAAAGTGGAAGCGCAGGATAGCCGTTACATCCTTCTGGTCCTGTCGGGTCGGCTGGATATGGCCGGGGTGAGAGAAGTGGAAATTGCTTTTGCCGAGAATACTTCCGGCGCCGACCGGACGGTCCTGGTGGATATGACGGAGGTGCCGTTTGTGGCCTCGATGGGGGTGAGAATGTTGCTTTCCGCCGCCAAACGGCTGCACGGCAGCGGCAAACGGGTGGTTTTGATCAATATCGATGCCATGGTGATGGAAGTGTTGAAAATGTCCGGGGTCGAGTCGCTGTTCGATTTTGCCGCGGATCGGGAAACGGCGTTGTCCCGTTTGCCGTAAAGGCCGGTGTTGCCGGGAATTGGGAGTATGAACCGGAAAACTTTTACTGCAACCATCAAAACCGATTTTACGGCGCTTGAGGATATCGGGACGGCGGTTCGGGAATTCCTGACGGCGGCGCAGGTGGGCGGCGAAGCGGCTTATAAGATTGAATTGGCGTTGGAGGAAATGGTTACCAACGTCATTAAATACGGGTATGATGTGCCGGACGACGCCAATTCCGTCACGGTGACCGTATCGTTGCTGCCGGATCGGATCGTGTTGGCCATCGCCGACACCGGGCATGAATTCAATCCTCTGCTGGCGGCTCCTCCCGATACGGCGGGCGGACTGGACGAACGGCCCATCGGCGGCGTCGGCATTCATCTGACCCGGAAAATGACCGATGCGATGACTTATTCCCGGCATAACGGACGCAATCTTCTCTCGATTACGGTGAAATTGACCCCGTGATCGGGAAATAATCCGGAAAAACCGTACTGCTTTTGACATTGACGGCAAGTACGATATATTAAAATTTCAGGGTTCGCACAATCAGCAATTTGGGGATGGCAAATTATGGAAATAACGCAGCAACAATCTGACGGCATTGCAATCATCGCCCTGGATGGGCGCCTGGATGCCGTGACTTCGGCGGACGCGGAGCGCGAATTCAACTCCGTGCTCGATTCCGGCCGGGAAAAACTTTTGATCGACCTTTCGCATCTGGAATACATCAGCAGCGCCGGACTTCGGATCCTGCTGGTGGTTGCCAAGCGGGTGCAGCAGAAAGGCGGCAAAATCGCTCTGAACGGGTTGACGACCGGAGTACGGGAAGTTTTTGAAATCAGCGGTTTTTCCGCCATTTTCAAAATTTTCGATCGCCGGGACGATGCGCTGGAATTCTTCAAGGGATAGGTTCAATCAAAACCGCAGCAACGGCGCGTTGTCTTTCAGCCATTGCTGTTGCTCCCGGTAATCCGGACGCATCTTCGCCACCTGAGCCCAGAACGCGGCGGAATGGTTCATATAGCGGCGGTGCGCCAGTTCATGCGCCACCACATAATCGATAATCCGCGTCGGACACATTATCAGCCGCCAGGAAAAACTCAATTTCCCCTCCGCGCTGCATGAACCCCATTGGCTGCGCGTATCGCCGATCCGCAAGGCGAGATAATCCAACCCGAACGCCTCGGCATATAATTTCACCCGTTCGCCGATCAGCTGTTCCGCCTTGATTTCATACCACCCGGTCAACATTTCCCGCGCTTTGTCCCGGTATCTTTCGTGAATGATAAAGGCACGGTCGAAAGAGATCGGGGCGGCCGCGGCGGCGGAGAAATGCAGCGGGTACAGTTGACCTTTGAAAAGGAAATTTTCTCCTTCGGTAAACGATCTGATGACGATTCGTGACAACTGACGCCGGATGGCGGCTTTCTTTTGGGCGATCCAGGGTTGCCGTTCGGCAACGAAACGGCGGATGGCGGGCAGCGGCATGTCCGCCGGAGCCCGGACGCAGACCCGAGCCTCCCGGTTGACGACGATGCACAAGGTGCGCCGCGCCGGCGAACGCACCAATTCATCCACTCCCGGTAATTCCGGCGTTGTCATCCGGTCCGTTCCTCCGGAGTTCAGGCGCGGGAAATTTCCCGGATGACGATATTTTCTTTCGGAACGTCGTTGTGAAAGCCGCGGGAACCGGTCTTCACCTGCTTGATTTTATTGACGACCTCCATGCCGTCGACGACCTTGCCGAAAACGCAATAACCGAATCCCTGCGGCGAGCGGTCGCGATAATTGAGAAAATGGTTGTCCTTGACGTTGATGAAGAACTGACTGGTCGCGCTGTCGACCACCATGGTCCGGGCCATGGCAATGGTGCCGGAATCATGGCTGAGGCGGTTGTCGGCTTCGTTGACGATCGGCGCGCGGGTTTCCTTTTCCTCGAAATCGCAGTTGAAGCCGCCGCCCTGGATCATGAAATCGTCGATGACCCGGTGGAAAATCGTGTTGTTGTAAAAGCCGTCATCCACATATTGCAGAAAGTTTTTAACGGTTTCCGGGGCGGTGTCATGGAACAATTCGATGGTGATGTCGCCCAAACTGGTTTTAATCGTAACCATAATAATAATATTTCCCTTGCTGGTTGAGGATAATCCCCGCACCGCCGGAATTACCGGGAGCTGTCGTCTTTCGGGATTTTCCTATAATTTGTTCCGGTTAATTTGCCCTGTAATTGCCGGAAAACAAGTTATGACCTTAAAAAAACCTCCGTTCCCGTCGGCACGGCGGGGAAGCAGGGTCCGGATGCGCTGTCGTGACGATGACAACCTTACGGCCGCGCCGGTTGGTGAAGAACGGCGCGGGCGGTTATTGTCCGGGAGCGTTGTTGTCGTCCGCGGTGCCGTAAGAGATGGCATCGGTGTTCATGGACGGCATTCTGACGAAAGTATCGTAATTTTCCTTGAGGCTTTTGAGTTCGGTCAGCTCGGTATCGATTTTGGCGGTGTTGCGGGAGGTGCCGGACTGGTATTTTTCCTTTTTCTTCTCCAATATTTCGATGCGTTTGAGAATTTTGTCGGTATTCCGCTTATAGATTTCTTCCTTCTTTTTCTGGAAAATGATGATTTTTGCCTGCAACTTTCGGATTTCGCTGTTCTGGATGACAAACGGATCGTTGTCGCGGCTCTTGCTTTTCCGGTCGCTTTTCTGATTGTTGCCGGAGGCGGTAATGGTGGTGGTAACGGTGGCCGCGGCAATCAGGCAAAGCAGCATGAGCACAGTCTTTTTCATTTTATGACATTATTCCTGAAATTAGATTGAGGACCATATTTTTAGAATATAAAACGTTTTCCGGGGAATGTCAATGATTTTCCCGGTTGATAACGGCCTGGATTATTTTGTGGGCAATGCTGGGCGGCGACGGCAATGGCGGCAGATGGCGGCGGTCGAACCAACGGGCGTCCAGAATTTCTTTGCCGTCGGGAACGATCTCTCCGCCGGCGTATTCGGCGGTGAATCCGATCATCAGAGACCCCGGAAAGGGCCAGGACTGACTGCCGAAATACCGGATATCGGTTACGGCGATGCCGGTTTCCTCCCGGATTTCCCGCTGTACGGCGTCTTCCAGGCTTTCCCCGGTTTCCACGAATCCGGCGATGATGCTGTAGAGGCCGGGCCGGAACTTATGGTTGTTGGCCAGCAGAATTTCTTCCCCTTTGGTTACGGCGGTAATTACCGCCGGGGAGAGGGTCGGATAGACCAGCAGTCCGCAGGCCGGACAATATTTGGCCGGTTCGCCGTGATCGTGCAGCGGGGAGGGGGCGCCGCATCGACCGCAGCATCGGGTCCGGTGGTGCCAGGCCAGCAGTTCGGCGGCGCGGCTGACCGGATTGTACCATGGCGGAGGCAGAAGACGCAGGGCCTCGCGGAGGTTCAGCGGCGTCAGCTCTCCGGGGCAGACGGCGTCGGACCAGGTTTCGCACGGTATTCCATCCAGCGCGCCGATATCGAAGCGTTCCGGAGCCGGCGGCAGTCCGGCGAAATCCCGGAGTTGCGGCAGGGTGACCGTATCGGCATGGCGGTGAACCAGCAGTTCACCGTCGGCGGTAAAGGCGATGGCCGGGCTGTCCGCCCGGGATTGTCCCGGACGCAGGGCCGGAATAAAGTCATGAGTCGAGGTGTTCATAATGACGTTTACCTGGTGATGTGGAATAATTCGCAGGCGTTGGCGGTGGTGGTCTTGGCGCATTTTTCCAGGGAAATATTCTTTTCCGCGGCGACTTTTTCCGCCACTTTGATCAGATAGCCGGGGTTGTTGCGACGGCCGCGATAGGGCACGGGGGCCAGGTAGGGGGAATCAGTCTCCAGCAGCAACCGGTTGTCGGGAATGTAGGGAATTGCGGCCCGGACATTGTCG
>JAQUZV010000098.1 GCA_028691155.1 Victivallales bacterium | reverse complement strand
GAACTGATCAATATGGACAGTTCCCCGCAGAAAGTCACCGTAACGTTGCGCGGCAATGAACGGTGGCTGTCGCGTACACTGCCCGGCGACATCAAGATTCGGGCGGACGTGGACGCCTCCCGTTTCATCCCCGGCCAACAGTACAATCTGAGAATTATGCCGGAAGACATCAAAACCCCCCTCGGGCTAAGGGTAACGGCCGTCAATCCGGAAAATCTTTGTCTCATTCTGGAACAGCGCATATCCAAACCGGTGGCCATCAAGGCCAAATTCAATTCCCGCGCCAACCTGTCCCATGATTACGCCGTCGGCAATGTCAACATCAATCCCGCCACCGCGATGGTGACGGGAGCCAAAAGCGTGGTGGAAAAAATCGAGGCGATTTCGACCGAACCGATTCCGCTGGACGCCAACACCATGGAAAGTTTCGAATATCAGATCAAGCTGGCCGACAATTATCTGGGCATCACCGTCACCCCGGATACGGTTACGGCGGAAGTGGAAATCGTGCGGGAATACCTGACCCGGACCTTTGAAACCCTGCCGATCCGCATCATGACCGGAGTCGAAAATGCCAAAATGATGGTGGAATTCAATTCCACCCCCCATGTCAATGTCACCATCTCCGGATTGCGCGGCAACATCAACAACCTGCGTCCGGAAATGGTCCGCCCCTATATCGACATTTCCGGGCTGGACAAACCGGGCAGCTACTCGGTGGACGTCGGCTGCTGGACCGATGCGAAAAACACCCGGGTGGTATCCATCTACCCCCGCCAGGTTCAGGTACGCCTGACCGAAAAATAACGTTTCCCGCCGTCACAGCGTCAGCGTCATGCCGTCATAGCCGACCATAATCCGGTGCGGAGCAAAAAAGTCCTCGAGCCGGTGGTGCAGCGCTTCGCCGTTATGGCTGAAATGATTGGCACAGACCGGAGTAGCGGGGGTAATCGCCCCCAACTGCAGCAGCTTGTCGCGAAACGCCGTTGTCGTGCGGGCGCCCATATGACCGTTCCGCCAGTCGAGATATTTGGTCGCCACGCCCATCGTCGCATCGATGATGGCCGCGTCGAGACGGCAGGAGGCGATCTGTTGCCACACCTCCTCGTCCCACCAACCGGTATCGTTGGCGATGAGCAGATTTTTGCCGCCGCGCGACAGAACGAAATTCAACGCCTGCCCGGAGTTGTCCTCATGATTGGCTTTCAGGCACAGCAGCGACAAATCCCCGTCATCGAGCCGATCGCCGGGTCCGACAGGCACCGGGTCCAACTGCAATTCGTTACAAGTATGACCGGTTTCCCGTTCGAGCCGCGCCAACACCCGGGGGCTGCCGATGATTTTCACCCGGGACGTCACCCGGGAATAACTCGGTTCCCGCCACATGAACTCCACCGGATTGAGATGGTCCTCATGGGCATGGGTGAAAACAATCCGCCGCAGTTGCGTCCAGTCCACGCCGTAGCGCAACGTCTGACTGAAGGCATCGGGGCCGAAGTCCACCATCGTATCGCGATCGATCAGATAACTGGTCCGCATCCGGATATCTTTGCCGCCGTTGCGACGTGCCTGCCGGCAAACGTCGCAATCGCACCACAATGCGGGAACCGCCTCCGCCGCCGCCGAACCCATGAGCGTTACTTTCATTTTTCCGTTCCCTCCTCATGCCCGCAGATAGGGCAGCAATTCCCGGTCGATGGCCACGTTGGTGGCGACAATGCCGCGTCGGGCCAGATCATGTCCGCCGTCCAGATCGCCGATGGTGCCGCCCGCCTCGGTGACCAGCAACATGCCCCCCGCATAGTCGTAGGGTTGCAACCCGATTTCCCAATAGGCGGCAAAGCGTCCCGCCGCCACATAACACAGATCGATCGCGGCCGAACCGAGTCGGCTGATGCCGCGCACCAGCGGCGCGATCCGGTTGAAACGGGGCAGATTGTTTTCCTTCAGACCGGCGCGCAGACAGGCAAAACCGGTTGCCAACATGGCATCGGACAACTCGGCACAGGAAGAGACCTGCAGACGACGGTCGTTGAGAAAGGCGCCCCCTCCCTTTTCCGCCCAGAACAGTTCTCCGAGCCGGGGCGCATAAATCGCCGCCTTGACCGTCTCGCCGCGGTATTGCAGTGCAATGGAAACGCAATAAATCGGCAATTCGGCGGCAAACGACGCCGTCCCGTCGATCGGATCGATGACCCAGCAATAATCGCTCTTGGCCGCCGTCCGGCCGCTCTCCTCGCCGAAAAAGGCGTAATCCGGCGTCTCCCGCGTCACCCGGGCATAAATCAGCTGTTCCACCGCCTTGTCGGCCACCGTAACAATATCTCTGGCGCTTTTGTACTCGACCTGATCGTGATTCATTCTCGCAAATTCGGCCAGACTCAGTTTGCCGGCTTCAACCGCCAGCTCTTTCATAAATTCAATCATTTTATTCTCCATCGGGGCGACCGGTGCCGTACCGGCATCCTTTATAGGTTAAATCCGGTCGGGGGCGCAATGCTCTGCCGCGACCACAGCAATATGATCATAACAATATGATCCGTCAATTTTTTTTTGCAACGCCGTCACCGGCCGCCGGAGGAAAAATCCGCCTGTATTGCGCTCAAAAGAAGAAATCGCCGCCTCGGAAGCCGGTTGCGTGATGAAATTCAACCGCAACAATTGTTTTGTTTTCGCGGCAATAGTTTTGTATTAAAGTTGTAATTTTTTCAGTTGTATTTTATCCTGATGGTGATAATGTGATGGTTGAGTAGAAAATAATTTCCGCATGGCCAGGCATTTTCAAAAATTTTAAGGAGGATTCAGATGAAAAAGTTGGTTATGGCAGTCTGCTGCGCGGCATCACTGCTGGTAATAGCCGGGTGCTCGACGATCCGGGCGACTAACAGCTTCAACGAAAACAAACAGACGCTTTCCGCCACCGGAGAGTCGGTGGCCCATGTCAACGGCACCATCAACGGTTTTTATGTCCTGTGGTACATTCCGCTGTGGTGCGGAGACGACAAGGATCCCGGTACGCCGGTATTTTTTACCAACAACGTCAAGGTTTCTTCTACGGTGGGGATGGTATCCAAATACGCCGCCGATCAGGGTGCGACCAAGTTGCTGGATCTCCAGTCCAGCTATCGGGTTTCCCCGGGAGTGCCGTTTTTCAACTGGCTTTTTGCCGTCAAGGAATGCCAGGTTTCCGCCAACGCGGTTAAATAACGTCACCACCTGACGGGTAAATTTGCGAGCCGTATCGCTTGTCGCGGTACGGTTTTTTTATTGCTGTCGCGGCAGCGCCATCGTTCGGTGACCGGAATATACCGGGATCGGCATGGATATTGTTACCTTTTTCCGGAGACCAAACATGAATCACCGGGGATCAGACTCCTCCGAAATCACATTTCGGCGCCGGGAAGGCGGATATCGGGAAATCCTGCTTATCGCCTATCCCCTCATCATCATGAGCGCCAGCCATACGATCATGCAGTTCTGCGACCGCATGTTCCTGGGCTTATACTCGACCGACGCCGTCGCAGCGGCGCTGCCGGCCGGAGTACTCTATTTTACGCTGTTCTCTTTTTTCATGGTCAACGTCAATTTCACCTCGGCTCTGGTCGCCCAGCATTACGGCCGCAACGACCATGAATCCTGTGTTCGGGCGGCCTGGAACGGTTTTTATTTCGCCCTGGGCGCCGCCGTGCTCATTCTGGCGGCCATTCCCTGGCTGGGGCTGGCCCTGATCCGTCACGGCGGACACGACGCGGCCATCATGGAACAGGAACTGATCTACTATCGGACGCTGATTCCCAGCGGCGCGCTGGTCTGCATGGCCGGAGCGTTCAGCTCCTATTTTACCGGTCAGGGACGAACCTGGTACGTCACTGCGGTCAACATCACGGCCTGCCTCATCAACATCGTGCTGGACTATGTCTTAATCTTCGGTAAATTCGGGATGCCGCAGTGGGGAATTGCCGGCGCCGGGATCGCCACGACGGCGGCAACGGGATTTTCCATGATTACCATCTTCCTGTGCTTCATCGGTCAGGATCAGCGGCGCTATCCGACGCGCCGTTGCCGCCGTTTCTGCCCGAATGACATCCGCCGCCTGATCAGTTTCGGCTCTCCGGCAGGATTGCAGTGCTTTCTGGAAGTCGGCGGCTTTACGGCATTTTCGTTTCTGATCGGACGGATCAGCCCGACGGCAATGGCGGTTACCACCATCGTCATTTCCATCAATATGATCAGTTTTCAACCGCTGTTGGGACTGGCGGACGGGACCTCCATTCTGGTGGGACAATACATCGGCGCCGGACGCTATGACATTGCGGGCCGCCTCCCATATCGTTCCTGGCTGATGGCCGGACTCTATATGACGGCGGCCGGGGCGGTGTTTCTGTTATTCCCCGGCTGGCTGATCGGTCACTTCACCCCGGACACGCTGGCGCCGGAAAAACTGGACGCCATGGTGAAAACCGGCGCGGCACTCTTAGCCTGCATCGCGGTTTACAATTTTTTCGACGCCACCAAATTCGTTTTCGGTGCCGGGCTGCGCGGCTCCGGCGACACCAGAGCCCTGATGCTGATCTGCATCTGCGGCGTCTGGCTGGTGATGGTGCCGGGGGTCTGGTTGATGATCGTGGTAATGAAAACTTCCATTGCCGCGGTATGGGTGTTCATGGCTGCTTATCTCGGACTCGAATCCGCGGTGGTTTTTTATCGCTTCCGTACCGGACGCTGGAAGTCGATCCGGATGATCGAACCGGAACTGGCCGCCGTGCCGCTGGAAAGCACCGAAGCGGTCCGCCAGGCCCCGGCCGACTGACCGCGGCGTACCGGAAACAGCACGTCCGGCCCGAAATCGGCCCGAAGCGGGGAAAAAAACTGGAATTTATCTCCAACCACCGCTAAATTAAAGCGAAACACGATGATACCATATTTTGAAACTAAGGATGATTGCCATGGCTGAATATGAAGTAGTAATCGGACTTGAAGTTCATGTCCAGATAAAAACCCGGAGCAAAATGTTCTGTTCCTGCGCCAACGTGTTCGGGGCGGAACCGAATACGATGGTCTGTCCGGTCTGCATGGGTTATCCCGGTGTCATGCCGACGCCAAACCATGAAGCCATTCGAAAAACCATTATGGCCGGGCTGATGTGCGACTGCGATATTCCCTCCTACAGCAAATTCGACCGAAAAAGTTATTTTTACCCCGACATGCCCAAAAATTACCAGATTTCCCAGTATGACCTGCCGCTGTGCCTCCGCGGCCGTATCCATATTTCCGGCAAGGGGTTCTCCGGGGAAGAACTGCCCGACAAATATATCGGACTGACCCGCATCCATCTGGAAGAGGACGTGGCCAAACTCAATCACCTCGGCCGAACCAGCGGCGTCGACTTCAACCGCGCCGGAGTGCCGCTGATGGAATGTGTCAGCGAACCGGACATGCGCTCCGCCGACGAAGCCTATGCCTACCTTACCGCCCTGAAACAAATCATGCAGTACGGCGGCATCAGCGACTGTGATATGGAAAAGGGCCAGATGCGCTGCGACGTCAATATCTCGCTGCGCCCGTTCGGCCAGAAAGAATTCGGCACCAAAATCGAACTCAAGAATCTCAACAGTTTCCGCGCCGTTCACCGCGCCGTCAATTACGAAATCGCCCGGCAGAGCGAACTGCTCGATGCCGGCGAAAAACTCCGTCAGGAAACCCGCGGCTGGAATGACGACCGGGGCGAAACCTATCTGATGCGCACCAAGGAACAGGCCCACGACTACCGTTATTTTCCGGAACCGGACCTGATGCCGATCACCCTGGATCTCAAGCGTGTCGATGAATACCGCCGCCAACTGCCGGAACTGCCGGAAGCCATGCGCCGACGTTTCGTGGCCGACTACGGACTGACCCCCTATGACGCCCAGGTGCTGACCATGGAAAAAGCATTGGCGGAATATTACGATTGCGGCGCCAAACTGACGAAGAGTCCCAAAACGCTGGCCAACTGGATCATCAGCGATCTGCTGTGCGAACTGTCGGCATCGGGACAAACCATTTCCGCCTGCCCGGTGACGCCGGAACATCTTGCGGCCATGATCGATATGATCGATGCGGGCGCCATCAACAATCGCATCGCCAAAACCGTCTTCGCCGAAATGGCGTCATCCGGCAAACCGCCCCGGCAGATTGTCGCGGAAAAGGGTCTGGCCCAGGTTTCGGACGAGGGCGCCGTAATCCCGTTGGTCGAACAGGCCATCGCCGCCAACGCCCCCCAGGTACAGCAATACCGGGAAGGAAATGAAAAGGTGGTGCAGTACTTCGTCGGCCAGGTCATGAAACTGAGCCGGGGCAAGGCCAACCCGCAACTGGTGATAAAATTGCTGAAGGAACGGCTGGACGGCTGAGCATCGTTTGATCCCCGGGCGATCATAATGCGATCACCCGGCCAGACAACCGGCCGCGACGGCACTGATGAAAATACCCAAACGTGTTGAGGTCGAAATGACGACAAAACCATTACCCGATATGACAGCGCAGGATCCCCCGGCCATCGGGAAGAAAAGTATTTTCCGCCGACTCCGGATCATTCCCGTAATTCTGGTGCTGATTGTCTTCGCCGTCATCCTCTATCTGAACTACACGCCTCCCGGCGGGGTGGTTCTGGTGGAAGAAGCCGCGGTGCCGTTGCGGGCGCCGGTGGCGGCGGAACTCAAAACCATTATCGGGCCGAAACAGAAAACCGTCCATAAGGGAGACCTGTTGGCAACGCTGTTCATCTCCTCCGCGCTGAATGCCGAATCCAGCAAGGATCTGCTGGACCGCAGCATGGATGCCGACCGCATCAAATTCGATATGGTGCTGGACGCCATGCGGTTTGAAATCGAATCGCAACGGCTGGAACAGGAAGAGATCAAACTCAGACTGGAGGAAAATCTGACCAAAGGCCAGGTGGAGCGGGAAAAAATTGCCCTGGAAAAAGCCCGGCAACTGCTCCAGTATCAGCAGGAACAGAAGGACAAGGTCGAGCGGCTGTGGAACATGAAAGCGGTTTCACATGTCAAATGGACTTCGGCGCAGCGGGAATATTCCATTGCCGTCGCCGAACTGAAAATGGCCAAACTCCGCTATGACGAAGCCATCAGCCGCAGTGAATTCGCTTCCCGTTCGCTGACGCGGTTTCTGTCCGGGGTTTCCCGGCAACGCCAACGCATCAATGCCGCCATCGCCGCACTGCAGAAATATCTCAAAAGCACTTCCGCCGCCATCGGCAATATCCGCGAACTGGATTCCGGCTACACCATCGATCTGCTGTCTCCAATTGACGGCATTGTCGTCGACCGGGCCGGGCCGGTCGGCACTTTCATTGCCAAAGGCGAACCGGTGATCACCCTCTATGATCCCAACAACATCAAAATTTATGCTTACGTCAAGGGGATCTGGCGCAGCCGTCTCAAGCCCGGCCAGGAAGTCAGGGTTCGAATGGAGGACAAGGACATCCACAGTACCATCAGCTACATTTATCCCAATCTGGTCGCACCGCCGACCGTATTGCAGAACCGCAAAATGTTGTCCATGGAAAATTACTATCTGAAAGTGGAACTGAATCACCACAATTTCCCGAACAATATCGTGCCCGGAAAAATCGGCCATGCCGTGTTCGGCTCGGAATAACC
>JAQUZV010000097.1 GCA_028691155.1 Victivallales bacterium | reverse complement strand
GGCCGGCATATTTCTTATTAAACCTGATCGAATACTTCCGTCATAATCGCCAGGGCCTTGTTGATCTCCTTCCGGGAGACCGTCAACGGCGGCAACAGCCGCAATACCGATTCCCCGGCGGAAAGCGCCAGCAACCCATGCTCTTCCAGTTTCGGCAGCAATTCCCCCGCCGGACGATCCAAAACCACGCCGATCATCAGTCCCAGACCGCGGACATCCGTAATGAAGCGATATTTTTCCTTCATTTCAGTAAGCGCCCGCAGCAGATATCTGCTTTGCTTGCCGCAATTCTTAAGCACTTTTTTCTCATCCATATAATCGATTACGGCCAGAGCGGCGGCCGACGCCAGCGGAGTTCCCCCGAAAGTACTGTTGTGGGACCCGACCTGGAGCACATCGCCATATTGCCGTTTCACCATGAACGCCCCCATCGGATAACCGTTGGCCATGGCCTTGGCCATCGACAGCGCGTCCGGTTCGACATCGAAATTCTGGAACGCAAAAAATTTGCCGGTCCGTCCCATGCCACACTGAACTTCGTCGAACAGCAGCAAAATGCCTTTTTCATTGCACAACTGCCGCACCGCCCGGATATACTCCGGATCGGCGGGAATGATCCCCCCCTCGCCCTGAACCGGCTCCATCATAACGGCCGCGGTCTTTTCGCCGACCGCCTGTTGCAACGCTTTCAGGTCGTTGAACGGGACGGACACGAATCCGGGCATGTCCGGTTCGAATCCTTTACGGTATTTGGCCCTCCCGGTAGCCGCCAGGGTGGCCAGAGTCCGGCCGTGGAAAGAATCGGCCATGGTAATAATTTCGTATTTTCCCTGATCATGCCCCCATTTGCGGGCAAATTTGATCATCCCTTCATTGGCTTCCGCACCGCTGTTGCAGAAAAAGGAAATACCGTCGAAACCATGATCGGCCAACGCTTTCGCCAGCCGCGGCTGATTGAGATTCATATAGAGATTGGACGTATGAACCAGCTTATCCACCTGTTCCTTGATTGCCGCGGCAACCGCCTTGTTGCAATGTCCCAGGTTGCAGACGCTGATGCCGCTGCCGAAATCCAGGAAACGCCGGCCATTGATATCCCAGACGTAAGTCCCTTTGCCGCGCACCAACACCATATGGGGGTTGCAGGTCTTCATGACATATTTCCGGTACAGCTCCGACACCGTTTCATAAGTTTGCTTTTGCATTTCAGCTTCATGTCCTTATATTACACATTCTCTTTCTCCACCGGGAGAAACTTTAAATCTAAAGCCTCTTTGTCAAAATACAATATCCCGCCATGAATTTTATCCGTAAAATAACCGGGAAGCAACCATAAAGCCACACTTCATCGTACCATGGCCATAATTATCCCCTTTGCCCCCTTTGCCGCCGCTCCCGGAAATCATTCCATTTCGTCAATACGATCGGCACAGAAACAGGCACAGCAATGTTCCGGAGCGGCGGAGTCCGGCGCCGCCAGTTCCGGTCTTTCCCGACGACAGCGCTCTTCCGCCAGCGGACACCGCGGATGAAACGGACAACCGGACGGTGGATCCAGCGGCGACGGCACATCTCCGGGTAAAATGATCCGATGCCGTCCATTGACCGGATCGATCGTCGGCACCGCGGACATCAGCGCCTTGGTGTAGGGATGCCACGGATGCCGACAAAGCTCGTGCGCCGGACCGCTTTCCACTATCCGGCCCAGATACATCACCATAATCCGTTTACTGATATGCTCCACCACCGCCAGATCATGGGCAATGAACAGATAAGCCACTCCGGTCTGCTGCTGAATGTCCTGCAATAAATTGATGATCTGGGCCTGAACACTGACATCCAGCGCCGAAACCGGTTCGTCGGCGATAATCAGTTTGGGGTTCACCGCCAGCGCCCGGGCAATGCCGATCCGCTGTCGCTGTCCGCCGCTGAACTGATGTGGATAACGATACAGGTGCAAACGCCGCAATCCCACCATTTCCAGCAGTCGGGCCGCTTCCTGTTCCCGCTCCCGGCGCTTTAAGGACGTGTGCAGCGACAACACCTCATCCAGTGCCGCCAGAATGGTCATCCGGGGATTCAACGACCCGTAAGGATCCTGAAAAATCATCTGAAAATTGCGGCGTTCCCGTCGCAATTGCCGTCCCTGCAACGCCGAGATTTCGACCCCGTTGATCCGGAAGCTGCCGCCGATCGAATTCTCCAGTCGCACCAGCGTCCGCCCCAAAGTACTTTTACCACAACCGCTCTCCCCGACCAAACCGATCGTCTCGCCGGTATCGAGTTCGAAAGAAACATCGTTGAGGGCCTTGACGTAACGCTGCGGTTGAAACCAGCCGCGACGGACCGGATACCAGGTTTTCAGATGGCTGACTTCAAGCAACGGCATGTTCGCCTCCCGTCGCGGCTGAGTTGGCGTCAGGGGGGACAGGGAAGATCAAACTTGCCGTCGTTCCGCGTCTTTCGACGCTGCGAAGCTTCAGTTTGCCGCCGAAACGTTCCGCCACTTCCCGGCTCATCGCCAACCCTACTCCGGCCTTTCCGGCCTGAGTGGAATAAAATGGTTCGATACAGTGCGCCAACACTTCCGGCGTCATGCCCCTGCCGTTGTCCGCAACATCGATTCTGACTTCCGATCCGGTGGCGGTCACGGTCACCGTGATCTGGCGGACGACGTTTTCGTAGCCGTTTTCACCGGCGCAGGCAAAGGAGTCGCGAGCGTTGGCCAACAGATTGATCAACGTCTGTTCCAGCAGCACCGCTGCAATTTTCAATCGCGGTGAAACTTCCGGCAGTTTTATCTCCAGTCGAATACTGCGCTGATGGAACTGTTCGCCGAAAAAGTCGATGATATTCGTGATCAGCGCATTGAGTTCAACCTCTCGGCACTCGCGGCCGCCGTCCCGAACGAATTTCCGCAGATGTTCCAGCGTGGCTTCGGTACGATCCATATTCTGCAGGCAGATTTCCAGATATTTGGCCGTGGTGTCTTCGCCCTCCGACTTCTGTTCTCCCTCTTCACCGGCCATCTGCAGCAAACCAAGATAGCCTTTGATAATGCACAGCGGCTGATTGATCTCATGAATAATTCCGGTAATAACCTGACCGAGCGCCGCCAGCCGTCCCAGCGGCACCACCTGCCCGGCGGCAACGGGACGGCGTTCCGGCGCCGCTGCTTCGGTCGCCGCTCCCGGCGACAGCATCACTGCCGGCAGCAACACCGATAACGGCAGACAGCACAACACCACCAGATATCCATACCGGTACCACGGCAAGCGCGGCTCCGGCATGCCGATGGCGGCAAAAGCCGGCCGGTTGCGAAACGACAGCGGCACCATTACCGCCATAAGGTGTTCATGCCGGATCGCCGGAGTAAAATATTCCGGCGCGGCCCGGGAAGCATCAAGTTCCGTCATCGCACCGTCCGGCTGCGGCAGAAATCGGACATAGTCCTCCGGGAAAGCCGTCTTGTAAATCGGCTCGAACCCGCCATTATGAAAGCGGGTAAAAACAATAAACCGGAACCCGCGCGCGGTCAGATACCGCCCCATCGTCGCCGTGGAAACAGTTCCAGACTCCAATGATGCGGCCAACAATTCCGCCGTTGCCGTCATCCGTTGCCGGGCTTCCTCCCGCACCATAACCGTAAACAGCAGACAAACCATAAACGAGACCAGGCCGGAAAGCAGCACGGCGGTCAGCAGTAATTTCTTCCGCAATTTCATTTTCGCTTCATTCTTCATTGGCAGCTTGATTCTGATGTCCGTTGCCGTAAGCATTGAGCAACCGGCCGATGAATACCGCCACATACAACACGCCGATACTCTGTTCCAGAATGCTCATTCGCTTGGCAAAATCCGTAGCCGGTAAGATATCGCCGTATCCGGTGGTAGTCAAAGTTGAAAAGCTGAAATATATGCATTCGAGCATCGAAGGCACGGTATGGGCGGCATCAGTCAGGCGAAACTGGACCGTGCCCCAGAACTGCATCACGTAAAAGGCGTCGCCGAAACTCTGCCCGATCATGAAAAAGGTAAAAATAATTCCGAACAACATGTCGCGATTGAATTTCTTGGCCATGACGGTATACAGAATCATCGACGCCGTCATGGTAAAGTCGAACAGCACCACCGTAAAGCCGCACAACTCCATCATCTGCCGATCCGGATGATAGAAATGCGTTATCCATTCATACGAGGCAAAAATCGCCACCGCGATGGAAAAGCCCAGCATCACCCGGTTGCCCGTCAGCGCATACACGCCGCAGATCATCAGAATCAGATACGCCACCACATAAATCTGCGACAAGTGCGGATGCGACAACAGCAGCGGCCCGGTGAAAAACCAGATCAGGAAAAAAACCAGCAGAATCAGACACTTGTTGGCGGCAAAAATATTTTTATTCACCCGTCCTTTGATCGACAATTCTTTCATATTCCATCCAATCCTTGTTTATTATTCTTCCTCATCCGGCCCGACCGATTATTTCGCGGTTCCCTTCTTGCCGGTCTCCTTGGTACTGCTGTCGGTGCCGAAAATGGTATCGGTCAAAATCCGACCTCCGGCTTCCAGCAGATTTTTACCGTCCACGCCGCCGTTAATGATAATATTTCCCGTCGTCTTCAATAAATTGCCGACATTGCCGGTTACTATTCCGCTGACCATACGGGCAATATACGGTTGCGGCCGGTCCGGCGTCCCGCCGATCCGCAACGGCATTATCAGGTAACTGACGTCCAGTCTGGTATTGACGTCCATCGGCCGGCCGCCGTTCAGCGGCACAAATCCTTCGGCCGTGAACGAACGGATAAAATCGCCGGAAAACGAAAAATCGCGCAATTGCGCCCGTCCATCCGCAATCTTAATATCAACCCGGCCGCGCTCCAGTTCCAGATTGCTGAGGTTGCTGCCGATCTGACTGGCCGAGTTGATTATCGCCGACAAATCGTTGCTGAGATTGAGACTGGGAACATACTGCGTAATCCGGGAAAAGATATCCAGCGGGATAAAAATACATTTGACCAGATAGTAATCGCTCATGCCGTTGGGAAATGAAAGTTGTGCGGTGTCAAAAGCAATTTCTCCGTTCAAATAGCGTTCCAGGTTGGGAACGGAAAACCCGCGTCCCGCCAGCTGCGCCCGGAAATTGTCGATGTAACCGGAAATATTCTGTTTCAAATCCGTTTTGAACGTATGAACCAGCGGCGCCAGATCGAGACGGGAAAAAGACACGCGATAATTGAACGGATAGCCGCCGGACCGCCCCAGATCGGTATTGCCATGAATGGTAATCGGCGTCCCGTTGACGGTAACCGTCAATGGGTCCGTCGTCACAGTATTGTCGTGCAGTCGCAACAATGATTGGCGGCAGGACAATTTCATTTCCGGTCCATAACTGATACCGTCCAGATCGAGACGCAACTCGGCATCGGCATTCAGTGGCAACGGTTCCGGCTCCGCCGCCGCGGTTGTACCGTCATCGCCGGCCGCAACCTTACCGGTGGGGGCAAATAACTCCTGCAACACCAGCAAATCCAAATGGGTGGAAGCCAGAAGCAACTCGGAACGACCACCCGACAACGGCAGCGCCACTTTACCCGAGGCCGCCAAATCGGTCAGAAGGTGTTTCCCGTCATTCACCACCAAACGGCAACGGTCGAGACGGCAATACCGTCCTTCCGGCTTCACTGCGAGCTGCAAACGGGCCGTCAACGGCCGGCGGCAGGACGGAACCTGCAACCGCTCCAACCGGAGGTCGCCTTCAATGGTCCGCTTGGCATAGTGATCGGAGAGTATCGTCGTCACCTGTCCACCGAGTTCGAACTTTGCCGCCGGTGGATGCGGCAGAAACACGGCGGCCAGCGCTTCGTTGCTGCTGATAATACGGGTTTTCGCAGTTATGGCGCCACGAACCAGGTCGATGACACCGGAATTTTCCAGTCTCAAGGCCGGACGCCCAGCTTTCTTCAAGATCAACGCCATGGATTTAAGGGCGATTTTGCGATAATTGTCGGACAATTCCGTATCCAGGCGGGTATCCAGCTCCAGACCGTTCAGGTCGAGTCGCCCCAGCTGCCAGGCCAATTGTTCCAGATGCAACGCGCCATCCGCCCGCAGCAATTGCGGTTCAAGAGTTAATTTGCCATGGAGTTCGGCCGTCAGGCGACCGGAACGGCAGGATGACGTGGACGGCAAAAACATATTGAGAAAACGCAGATCGAATTTTTCCGCCCGCACCCGCAACGGCCACGGACGCTGCCGCAATTCATTCACCCGGCGCAGGTCAAGCGGCAAGGGCTGTGACAGTGCCACGGCGAGATTGCCGCCACCATCGCGCGTCAACGCCACTTGCGCCTGTTGCAACGTCAGTCGAGCCGGGGTCAGCGTAAAATCGCCGGCGGTACGCACCGTCAATTCCAGCGGTTGCAACCGGTCTACCAGACGGTCGATCACGGCGCGGCCGGGAAGTTCCGGCGGCAGCAACGGCATCGTCCGCGCGGTCAGATCCGCCACCCGCAACTGAAAGGTGCCGGTACGAGCCTTCAGGTCGGCAGTGCCGGTCAACTGCAACGAGACGGCCGGATGTTCCGCGGCAATCACCCGGAAGTTGAACTCCGGCAGGGACAATCGGGTCAGCTCGTGCAAGCCGGTATTGAAATCGAGTTCGATCCGGTCATACCGCCACGTTTTTTCCGCTATCTGCCACGCCAACCCGGAAGCGGACAACAATCCCTTGACCCGCAAGGTCCGGGTTTTCCGCTCCAAAACGGTTTTGACGCCGCCGTTCAACTCCCCGGACACTATCCGACCATGACGCTGCGGCAGGAAAAGTCGCAGTTGCGGCAGGGGAAAATGTTCGAATGACGCCTGCAGCGCCGGACAGTCATCCCGCTCCGCTCCCTTGCCGTGCAAACTCCAGCTGAACGGCGAGGAGAGCCGCAATGACAACACCGTCCGGCCATTTTCCTGCAAAGCGGCGTTCAGACGTCCAAGGTCCAGTTGCTGCTGTTGGCGGTCGAACCGCACCTGCTGATCCAGCGTCAAGGCCAGTTCCGGCAACGACTTCGAATCGCCCGGACGGGGCCGGTGCGTGACTGCCGCCTTGGCGGCAACGGCAATCTGCTCGCGAGACCATGATAAATGGCCCGTGGTCGCCACCGCGCCGGTACCCAACTGGTAGCCGCCGCAATATGATTCCAGAATTTCCATCAGGAACGGCGGCAACTGCGGCGCCCGCAGTTCGTAATCGAAATCGAGCGGCGTCATCGTCCCGTTCGCACTGAGCTGAAGTTGGGCCACGGTGCGGCCATGAAAATCCTGGCGCAATTTCAGCTCCTGCAACTGGAATTTATTGTTCGCGGCGGCCAGGTCGCCGGTAAGGGCAACGGTATTGTCGGCCAGGGGCAGTTCGCCGATATGCCCCTGCAAGGCCGCGGCCAGCAGTTCCAGCCGACCGGAACGGGGACGGAATTGCGCATCCAGCGGCACCGTCAGGCTGCTGGTGAGTTCGCAATGCCGGATCGCGATGTTTTTATGCCGGAGGCGGAAACGCCCTTGACATTGCAGTGCGGCATCCCCGTCGGCGGCAATGTGTTCGGCCTGAAAATCAAAATTCTCCGCCTGAAAAGACAACTCGTGTCCCGGCCGTTGCGACGTCACATCAAGATTGACGTGGCGCAGATTGATCCGATTCAGTTCCAGTTGCGAC
>JAQUZV010000096.1 GCA_028691155.1 Victivallales bacterium | reverse complement strand
AACACTAACTTCGCCAATACGGTTCGCGGTACGCCGCTATGTCATGACAGCACGCCTGCCGCTGCGAGACGGGGCCCGACAAACCGACGGTCACGCCAATCAAATTCTGCGGCATCAGAAGCTGAATAACGGTGAATACCTGCTTACCGTAACAACCAGAACCGCCAATTTGCTGTTCGACCGCCAACATCGGCAGGAGGTCACCAATCTGAATTTTTTACTGAAACTGTTTCGGAATTTTACCGGCATGGCCAGGAACTATGTACTGGTCAACCCGGAAACCCATGAAGCACTCTTGCCCGATCTGGTCCTCCCCAATCCGTTGTATTTTCTGGCTCACTTCTCCGGCGGAATCACCAAACGCCTCGAAACCCAAAACGTCACCATTCATTTCAAAATGCCGACCGGCCGTCCCCAGCTGACCCGGGAATGGCTGGACCACGCGGTGCTGCTGATCATCGACAGCGACCAGTTGGCCGAATTCGAACAAACCATCACCTACAAACAATGTCGTTTGGCGGATTGGGATAAAAAGAACCTAACTCAGGGAGAAAAGAAATGAAGTGGAAAACCATGTTGTGCCTGGCCATGATGATCGTGTCGACCGGACTGTTCGCCGGTAATAAAGAAAAACTGGTAGAGGAAATGCTGGTACTGTCCGGAATACCGGATCGCCTGAATCAGGTCACCAGCCAGGTCATTAAAGTGCAAACCGACGTCATCAGTCAACAATCAGATCTTTCGCCGGAGCGCAAGCAGCAAATAATCGCTTTCCAAAAGCAGGTTATGAGCAAAGTCATGGCTACGCTCGGTTGGGATAAGATAAAAAACGATTACATCAAAATCTACAGTGAAGTCTACACGGAAGACGAACTGAACGCCGTGATCGCGTTTATGAAGTCGCCGGCCGGTCGAAAGATGAGGGAAAAAAGTCCGCAACTGATGGAAAAAGCCATGCGGCTGGCGCAACGAAAAATGCAGACGCTGCTTCCGGAATTGCAACAGATGGAACGCGATTTTGCCGCCCGGACCAAGGCGTCCAAAAAAGCCGCCGCACCACAGCAATAGCCGGCGCCCCCCATTAGACCCCCCGGCGGCTGGAAACCCGCCGCCGGGGGGGTTTTCATTGACAGTTACGGCGTTATTTGATGGCAAACGGCAACGTCTGGCGGAAATCGCGCGAGGAACGACCGACCAACAGTTCGAAGTCGCCCGGTTCGACCACCCGTTCCCCGGCGGCGTTCACCATGGTACATGCCGCGGCCGGAATCGCCGCCGTCACCCTCACCGTAGCCCCGGCTTTAACCGCCACACGGGCAAACTCCTTGAGTTCGAAATCCACCCAGGTGGCGGAAGTGACCAGATCGCGCAGGTAGAACTGTACCACTTCCACCCCGTCGCGAGTCCCGGTATTGGTCACGTCCACGGAGATGTGAATAGTGTCATCCGGTCCGTAAACGTCCCGATCCAGCCGGGCGTCGGCATATTCGAACGTGGTGTAGGAAAGCCCCTCGCCGAAGGCAAAAAGCGGCTGCTGGGTCAGGTCCGCATAGCGGTCGCCATGCTGACCGCGCACTTGGGAATAATAGATCGGCTGCTGCCCGACATGGTACGGCACCGAGATGGTCAAACGTCCCGACGGATTGAAGTCGCCGAACAAAAGTTCCGCCAGCGCCTGCCCGCCCAACATGCCTGGGCTGAATTGTTCGACAATTGCATCGGCCTCCTGCACCGCTACCGGCAACACCTGCGGTTTGCTGTGCACCAATACCACGATCAAAGGCTTGCCGAGAGCCCGAAGCCGCCGCAACAATTCATTCTGTTCCCCCACCAGTTCCAAGGTAGCAGTACTGTGCCATTCACCCCAGAACGGCGGCCGGTCGCCCACCACCGCCACGGTCACGTCGGCCTCCCGGGCCGCTGCCACTGCGGCCTCCAGATCGGTCGGGGCGTCGCCGTCCTCGAGCGCACAGCCGGGAGCATAGAGCACTTCCCCGGCAAAGCGTTGCCGCATACCGTCCAGCACGGTGGTGATGAGTTCGCGGGGATGAAGGCCATTGCCGGTCTGCCCGGTGCCGAGGGACCAGTCGCCGAGCTGGGCGACGGGATGATCGGCATTCGGACCAACCACGGCAATTTTCTTCAGATTCTGCGCCGTCAGCGGCAACAGACCGTTATTTTGCAGCAACACCGCCGTCTCGCGGGCCGCCGTCAACGCCACCGCACGGTGCGCCGCACACCCCACCGCCGGGGTATGGCCCGGATCGGCGCAACGATCATCCTCGAACAGTCCGAGGCGGAATTTGATCCGCAGGACCCGCTTGACCGCTTCATCCACCAATGTTTCATCCAGCAAGCCTTCCCGTACCGCATCGATACAGCCCTGCCAGAACTTGGGAGTGGACATCATCAGGTCGTTGCCCGACTGTACCGCCAGCGCCGCCGCCGTCTTGTAATCGGGGCAGATCCGCTGCGTCTCCACCATCGAACCGACATTGTTCCAGTCGGTGACCAGAATACCGTCGAAGCCCCACTCTTCTTTGAGCACTTCCCGCAGCAGCCAGCGGTTGGCAGTGGACGGCAACCCCTCCATCGACTGATAGCCGGTCATGAACGAACCGACGCCGGCCGCCACCGCCTGTCGGAACGGCGGCAGGAAATAAGAACGCAGCTTGCGACGGGAAATATCGGCCTCGGAGGCATCGCGGCCCCCCTGGGTTTCGGAGTACCCGGCGTAATGCTTGGCGCAGGCCAGCACATGATCGGGATCGGCCAGGTTGTCACCCTGGTAGCCATGAATCATGGCCGCGGCAAAACGACCGATCAGCAGCGGGTCTTCACCGAACGTTTCCCCGACCCGGCCCCAACGCAGATCGCGCGTCAGGCACAACACGGGAGAAAAGGTCCAGGCCACCCCGGTGTGACGCATTTCGCGGGCGGTAACCCCGGCCATGGTTTCGATCAACGTTTCGTCCCAGGAACAGGCCATGGCCAGTTGGGTGGGGAAAATCGTGGCCCCATTCCAGAAAGAATGGCCGTGAATGGCATCGATACCGAGCAGCAGCGGAATGCCGAGTCGGCTGCCGCGGGCCAGTTCGGTGGCAATGCGGGCGCTTTCGCCCATAACATGCAGAAACGAACCGGGATGTTTTTCCCGAAAGTTTGCTTCCAGTTCGACGCGACCGTCAAGCTGGGTCAATTGTCCGACTTTTTCTTCCAGAGTCATGCGGGACAACAAATCCGCCACTCTTGCTTCGACCGGCTGCGCCGGATCACGATAAATTGCTTCCACTGTCATGTTCATTCTCCTCATGCTCAATTTACAGAAAATTCAAAACCGTTGCATTGCAACGGCATCGGCAACCGGCGATGCTCCGGCTCCGTCGCCGTTCCCGCAATCCGGTCGAAAAGCATAACCGCGGCCTCCCGTCCAATCTCTTCGCATGGCATTTCCAGCGTGGGGAAATGCAATATTTCCGCCATGGCGCTGCCGTCGCAACCGGTGATCACCGGCAAGGTCTCGCAACCAAAGCTCCGAATCGCTTCGCGCACCCCCACGGCCGTCGCGTCATTATAACAGACCAGCGCCTCCGGCACCGGCCGAGATTGCAAAAACGCCGTCATGGCCCGCTCCCCGGCAGCTCGGGATTTGCCCGCCACCAGCACCCGGCCGCGGCAATCCGGATGCGCCGTCACAAATTGTTCGAACGCCTGTCGTCGCGCTCCCGCATCATAATCGCCGTCGGGACCGGCCACATGAACCAAATCGCGTTGTCCGTGCCGGTACAGATAAGCCAACAGGTACATGAATCCGGCAACATTGTCCGCCGTCACCGTCCCCGCCCGTTCCCAGCCGCCGCCGGGTTCCGGCCGCGCCGAACACAACACCACCGGCACTCGACAACGGCATCCGGCGTCAAGCACCCGGCGCGGCGGCGCCACCAGGACAATGCCGTCCACCGGATGTTGCTGCGCCATGCTCTGCCACAGAGACAAAAAGGCCTCGTCGTCCCGACCGAAGCTGCACAGCAGATGATTGTTACGATTCTCCGCCTCGATGTCGATCCCCCGGATCACCCGGGCAAAATAACCGTCGCCGATGCCGCCGGCAATCACCGCAATCAGATTCTTCCGCCCCCGGCTCAACGTGCGCGCCGCAATGCTGGGCATGAAATGATGCTGTTCGATCACCGCCGCCACCCGGTCGCGGACCGGAGCCGAAACCTTGTCGCCGCCGTTCAGAACCCGGCTGACGGTGCTTTTCGAGGTTCCCGCCAATGCGGCAATCTCATACAAAGTCATGGCTCGCTTTCCGGTCATATCCTCATCCCGAAGGTTAGTTTTACCACCATATCGCCGGTCAGGCTGAAATGGCACGCCTTTCCGGTACGCTTCCGGTCGGGCACATACCGTCAAGCAGTAAGTGGGACCGGTCCCAATGAAAAGATAAATTAGCCCGGCAAAATCGATTGTCAACGCGAAAAAGCGATTCACCGTCATTTATTCAGGGCTTGCGGAACGGTTTCATTTCGAGATGGCGCGAGTTGCCGACAACGAAGCCGACGCTCAAAAAGGAATCGTAGCACGGAAGAATAGATATTTTCCCCGGATGGTCTTGGGGAAAAGCATGAAAAAACGGGCATGAAAACACCTTTAATTACTGTCTTTTTTTGATAATAAATCATTTTATCCCTTACCGTCCATTCAGCAAGCCATGTTTGTCTGCCGCCGCATAATCCGACGGCATCGACCGCGCTTCCGGCCGCGTCGGAAAACCGCCGCGGCAATAAATTTGCCGTACTGATGCCAAAAGTTCTGGCAAGCCGGATTTGGAGGGATATATTATACAAAGAAGGGATAAAAAGCAGCGGGTACCAAGCCATGGACAATATGACCCAGAAAATCATGACCGAGGTTCTCCAGGGAGGACCGGACGTCACCCGGAAAATCACCATCACGGAGCAGCATGAACTCGACGTCAAATGGGAGCAGAAATCCAGTCCGGAGATGACCCCCGACGCGCTCATGGGCGAAGTGGGCACCGCCGGAGAAAAGTTGCAGTTCCGTTCTTCCGACACGCCGGAACTGCGGGCTCAGCTCAACAACGTCAACCGGCGTTATAAATTTTTGAATCTTTTTGCCGAAGGCGGTTTCGGGAAGATTTTCCGGGCCAAGGACCGCGCCCTGGAACGTACGGTCATCATCAAGTCCCTGCGCAAGGAATATGTCGACGACAAGGCCTCGGTGGAGAAATTCATTGCCGAAGCCAAGCTCAGCGCCCAGCTCGACCACCCTACCATCGTGCCGTTGTACAGTCTCGACACCGACGACGATCACGGGCTGCATCTGGCCATGAAGTATATCGACGGCATCACCATGAAAGAGTTCCTGACCCGGCTGAAAGTAAAATACAATCTCAACCGGATCACCCAGAACATGGAACGCGAATTTCTGCGGACCCGACTGGAATTTTTCCTCCGGGTCTGCCAGTCCATCGAATACAGCCACAGCCGCGAAGTGGTCCACGGCGATCTGAAACCGGAGAACATTATGCTCGGCGCCTATGGCGAAGTTTACGTCATGGACTGGGGCACCGCCGCCGCACCCGGCACCTCCCGTAAAGGTTCGGTGGAAGGCACTCCCGGCTATCTAGCGCCGGAAATGTTGAATACCGGAGTGGTCGATCGCTCCGGCGACGTCTTTTCCCTGGGCATGATCCTTTTCGAACTGGCCACCCTGCGACGCGGCGTGGACGGCGACAATATCCGCGAAATCACCGCCAAGATCCGCAGCGGCATTTTCGAACCGGTGCGCCATTATATCCCCGAACTGAATATTCAGGCCCCGTTGAAGGCCATTATCTACAAAGCCATCGAAGTCGACCCGGAACATCGCTACCCCGACGTCCGGTCGCTGGCCGAAGACGTTCGCCGCTATATGTTCCATGAAGAAATCTCCGCCAAACCGGATAACCTGATCATGAAACTGCTGCGGCTCATGTATCACCACCGGCTCAAAACCTTTGCCCTGTTCGGCCTCTTTCTGCTCGCCTGCACCGGAGTCGTGGCCTATTCGCTTTATCGTGAAAACCTGATTACCCGCGAAGCCGGCGGCAAAGTGCTGCAACGCATCAATCTTCAGTTCAACACCGACCAGCACGGCGCCATGATCGACAAATGTTTTCTACAACTCCAGAACCAGCTGAACGCTTTCGCCATCAATCTGAGTTTTCTGCTCAACAATCAATTGGAACACCGTTATACCGGCCCCATCTACAATGCCGCCGCATTTGCCACGGCGACCGGTGCGCCCGCCAATTTGCGCTATTCGCCGGTTTATCGCAGCCGCGTCAGTCTCGAATACCCCGTATATTCCGTGGCCGATCCGCTGCCGGAAGCGGAAGTGGAAACAGCGGTACGGAAGATTTATCCGTTGCGCCACCTGGCGCTGGAATTGTTGCTGCAAAGCGATCCGTCCGTCCAGATAACCACGCAAAACCGGCCGGCCCTGATCCGCCAGATGCTGTCCAACGGATTGCCCGCCCGGCGCTTTTTCGCCCTGCTCACCGATGGCATCATGGTCTCTTTTCCCGGTACCGGCGACCAGGGCGGGAAACAGGATTTCCGGAACTGGAGCTGGTATCAGGAAGCCGTCGCGCAACGCCATCTGATCTGGGGCATGCCTTACATCGACAACCACGGCAGCTATATTCTACCCTGTGCGGCCCCGTTGCTCAGCCCGTCCGGCCAACCGCTGGGCGTCGCCGGACTTGACGTCAGTCTGGAATACATCTCCCGCAATCTAATGCAGACCGCGACGCCGGAAATCGTCGGTCTGCGCAAATATCTGCTGGACCGTTATGGCCGCATCGTGGTGTCTTCCACGACAGGCGACCATCACCTCGTCATGACCGGCGCTTCGCCCAAACTCCGGCAATTGCGGCCGTTTCCGCTGTTCAACGAACTCAACCAAATGATCGCCAACCAGAACCGGCAGCAGGAATTCATCGTGGCCGGACGCCCGACCATGATTTCCTACAGTCCGGTCTCCAGCCTCGGCTGGTACTTTGTCCAGACCATCGATTCCGAACGGCTGCAGGATCTGCCGCAAAACCTCATTCCCCGCATCACCCCGCTGCAGCCCAATATGTTTACCCCGCCCTCCGACATCAACAACCTGATCTATCTGACCAAACCGAATGAGTAGTTGCAACCAAGTTCCGGCGCCGGATAGCGGCGACGCCGCATCGGACCACGCGCCGGACGCACGAATCATTGCCTCGACCATCGCGCCGGAAGAGGCCGGACAACGTCTGGACCTCTGGCTCAGCCGCCGTTTCACCTATCATTCCCGCCGCCGCTGGCAGGAAGCCATTCGTTCCGGCCGCATCCTGCTGAACAACACCCGCAGCCGTTGCGCCCGGATTCTCCAGGCCGGCGAAACCGTCATCTTCCGTCCCGAACGTGCCGAGCCGCCGGTAACGCTGAGCTATGAAATCATTTATGAGGACGAATATCTTTACGCCGTAGCCAAAAGCGGCAACCTGCCCTGCCATCCCGCCGGACCGTTTTTCCGTCATACGTTGTGGTATGACATGACCCGACGCTATGGCAAAGTCTACCTCATAAACCGTCTCGACCGCGAAACCTCGGGGCTGTTGCTGCTGGGCAAAAGCGCCGCTTTCGCCGCCCGAATGAGCGCCTTGTTCCAGACCGATGCCATCAGTAAGAAATACTATGCGCTGGT
>JAQUZV010000095.1 GCA_028691155.1 Victivallales bacterium | reverse complement strand
CCGCCGCAAAGAATGATCCGGCGCTTCAGCCGGTCGGCCTTATTATGATACTCTTTTGCTATTGCTTCCAGATCCACACACATATCGCAACCTCTTATGCTTTGGAGTTATTTGCCGGTATTCTTTTCCGCGGCAATGATTTCATCGACAACGGCAATCGCCTTTTCCGGGGTAATCTGACCGTAAACATCTTCGTCCACCACCATTACCGGCGCCAGTCCGCAGGCGCCGAGGCAACTGACCGTTTCCACCGTGAACATCATATCGTCGGTCGTGCTCTTTTCCTGGCTCAACCCCAGTTTGGCATACAGCGCCTCGAGAATGCTGTGGGATTTTTTGACATGACAGGCCGTTCCGTCGCACAGCCGGAAAATGTGTTTGCCCTTGGGTTCCAGCGAAAAATGGGCATAAAAAGTAGCCACGCCATACACCTGTGACGGCGGTACGCCGATCGATGTGGCCACGTAGCTGATGATGTCCTTGGACAAATAGTTGTATTCCGCCTGCACTTCCTGAAGAATGGGAATCAGTTTCGATTCATTGTAACCATATTTCTCAAGAATGCGGTTGACCGCTTCCAGGTGCCGGACCATTGCCTGAGTTTTTTCCATTGTTTCCTGCATTTTCTGTATCCTCTTCTTATACTATTCGCAATCCCTCGAATTACCACCTAAAACTAAACAAAACGAATTTTGACTTCTTTCATATATTTATCGCGCAACACCCCGGCAATACGCTTGACGATGTTACGTCGAATTTCCAGGTCCACCGGCAGATTGGGATCCTGATGCGCCTCGTTGATACGTGTCCCGACCATCAGGTCGATGATATCGTTGGCCAACAACAGATCCACCAGTTGCCCGGCCGGATCATCCCGATTCGACCCGAGGCCGCTTTCCAGATACTGCGCCGTTTTGGTCAGGGTAAAAATCCCTTCGGTGATCAGATCGATCCCCTCCATCCGGGCCGTCGGCGGCAACTCCTTGCCCACCGTACTCAAATCCAGCGTCAGCTTCCGGTGCAGCTCCCGGGCAATGATCTCGGCACTGGTACCACCGCAAATGGCCTTGGTTCCGGCAAAATTCTTTACCATTTCCGCACATTCCGTGTCGCGCTCGCGGTCGTACGGCGGCCCGGTGAACAACATCATCCTGCGGGGATGCCGGAAATAAATGCAGCCGCAGGTCATATCGTCGCCGGCCAGCAGATGCGGTTCCTTGGCCATGGCTTCTCGCATGATGCTGTTGGCCAGATCGTGCGAAGAAATCTCCGGCTCGTCCCGAAGGATCCGCCGGGTATACTCCAAACACCCTTTGACCCGCCATCCCAGCGGATAGCGCTCGGTACCCAATCCGGCCTGACTGATGCCGTCGGAAAAAAAGATCAGCCGGTCATGCGGCTGCACCTCGAAACTGTAAACCGACATCGTCCGCCCCGCATGTTTGGGCGACTCCAGCTCCCGAAACGGAAGCTCCACCCGCTCGCCGTAGCGCAACAACAGAAACTCCGGATTGCCCATTTCGATAACCCGCGCCTTGCCGTTGAGCCTGGTGTCCACAATGGTAAAGGTAGCGTAACTGATCTTGCGTACCTGGCACACCGGCAACGCATCCATAATGATCTCCGCCGAATGCAGGATGGCCTGATTTTCCGCTATGAACCGCAACGCCATGGTAGTGGTCATCGTCGCCAGAATATTGGCTTTCACCCCGCTGCCGAGGCCGTCGGACAACACGGCAATGAATCGTTCTTCCTCCGGCAGCCGCCGGAACGCAATCGCATCGCCGCAAATGCTTTCACCATGCTTGATGCACTGGCTGTAACCCATGTCAATGAACAATGCCCCGGCCTCATTCATGATGCCCCTCGCCGGTGGAGGTCTTGGAGTTGCCGGCCCCCCGGTCCTCGACGGTCTTGTCGTCGAGCATATTGTCGTCGGCATAATCATCGGCAATCGAACGCAGCAACAGTTCGGTATCCGCCATGTTTTCGCCGAGACGACAGGCAATTTCCTGGACCGTGGTCAAATTCTTTTCGATGACCTTGCGGGCGCGCTCCGCGATCTGCTCCCGCCGCATTTCCGTCTGGGTCACATCGAAAATCACCGCCCCGACCACTTCATGGGGCTCGATATTGAAAATGGTCAGGTTGTACAAGCGGCGGTTGACCTTGAACGCATCGCGCTGCAGGTCGTTGCCGCTCTTCAGCGACGCCTCGAACAGATTGCCGAAAGGAACAATCCGCCGCAGATCGGCTCCGGCCAGCCCGGGACAGGCCTCGAACGCCGCCAGTGAATCCTCGCCGAACGTGGCGGCGAATTTGCGGTTGCATTCGATGATATTCAGATTTTTGTCGGCAATCACCACCCCCGAAGGAATACAGCGCAACAGCGCATTGGCTTTCTTCTGCGCCTGCTTCTTCAGATAGGAGACGCACATCGACGGCTCGGCCGTCCCGGTAATCAGCGCCCGGGCAAAATTTTTGCAGGTCTCGTAGCCGCAGCCGCCGCAATTGAGTTCGTCTTCCGGAGTAAATTTGCCGATCCGGCGCAACGCCGCCTTGAGGTCGCGCAAACTGATCGGTTCCTCCTTGACCGGTTCCTCCTGAAAATGTTCGGAGATATCCGCGGCAATCGCCCGTTCCGGAGTCCGTTCCGGCATCTTGACGCTGTTCAGCACCCGCAAGCGTTCCAACAGCCCCGGCGAATCATGCCGGGTGCAGGGACCGTGCACGCAGCCGCCCGGACAGGCCAGCACCTCCAGAAACACCGGGGCATTGACATTTTCCGGCCACAGTCCGTCCAGCGCCCGGGCCAGGTTGTCCAACCCGGTCACCGTGGCGTAACTGACCTTGTCATTGGCGGTACAGGCCTTGACCGTTTCGATCATGCCTCCTTCGATGGGATAAATGGCCCCCTCTTCCGCCCGATCGGGCACATAAACATCGGTCGCCTCCGGCACCTGCGTCTCCGGATTGATGCCGGCCTCCTCGAACCACCGACACAGCTCCGGATAGGTCATGGCCAGATTCAACACCTCGGGGTGACGGTCGGATTCGTTTTTTTTGGCGATACACGGTCCGATAAAAACCACCTTGATGTCCGCCCCGAATTTTTCCCGCAACAGCCGGCAATGGGCCATGACCGGCGACACCACCTGAGTAATGGTGCGGGCGAAAGGAGGAATATATTTACAGATATAATCGACGGCGGTAGGACAGGCCGAAGAAATGATCACCCCTTTTTTCATGTGGTCCAGCGATTTGCCGACGGCCGCCGACACCAGTTGCGCCCCCAGCGCCGTTTCGCTGACCCCGGCAAACCCCAACTGCCGCAAGGCGTGAATCATCTGCGGGGCGGTAACATTTTTGAATTCACTGACCCACGACGGCGCCAAAGAAACATAGACCTTATCCCCGCCCTGCACCAGCAGCCGGGCCCGACCCATATCGTCGCGCACCCGTTTGGCCTTGGCCGGACACACTTCCACACAGCGACCGCAGGCCACACACAATTCCGGAATAACCGTAGCATGCCCGTCCCGCACCCGAATGGCCTTCACCGGACAGCGCCGCACGCATTTATAGCAATCCTGGCATTCCGTTTCCTTGGTATATACCGGATAACTGTGGTTCATTTTCCCGCCGCTCACTGTTGGAGTTTCGTATTCAACAAATCGATCATGGTCCCGGGATCGACATTATGAAAAATCTCACCGTTGATCACAATATTCGGACCGACCGCACAATTTCCCTCACAGCAACTGCCGGCAAGACGCACCTGAGCCGTCAGCCCCCGCGCCTGCAGATATTCTTCGATAATCCGGAGATTTTTTTCGTTTCCCCGGGCAAAACACGAACTGCCCATACAAATAACAATCCTATTATCCATGGCCGCTGCTCCCGCTTTAATTCGAATTGCTTCAACTCCCGCGTTGCTCTTCCTTCAATTTTTCCGCCAGCGCCACCGACAACACCGCCAGATCGCCGGCCAGATTCACCCGCTGCCGCACCACATGCTCCGGCACGTTCAATGTGGCGCCGGTAAAGTTCCAGATGGCCCTAATCCCGGCGGCAACCATCAACTCGGCCACCGCCTGAGCGGCGTCACACGGCACGCACAAAATTGCCATATGAATCTTCATGCGTTCCGCCAGATTGGCAAAAGCGTCCATGCCCAGCACCGGCTTGCCGTGAATTTCCGTCCCGACCTTATTCGGATCGGCATCGAACGCCGCCACAATGTTCAGTCCGTACTCGGAAAATCCTTTATATCCCAGCAGTGCCGTTCCCAGGGCTCCGGCGCCGACCAAAAAAATATCCGAGGTATTATTCCAACCCAGAAACTCTTCGATACCGCCAATAAGATCCTCGACTTTATAGCCGACGCCCGGGGACCCGGTCACCCCGGTGATTTCCAGATCCTTGCGGACGACAATCGATTCCAGCCGCAACCGTTGGGCCAACAACGTAGTCGAGACCACCTGACGTCCCTCTTCGCGCAGGCTTTTCAGCTCGCGCAGATAAGCCGGCAAGCGCTTGATTGACGGCAGCTTCTGTACTTTATCCTTCGCCATCTGTCCGTGTTCCGCCTGTTGTTTTCGTTATCATTCGGGGAGACCGCCCCTGCCGGGGCCGCTACGATAATCTACACCGTTAACGCCGCTTATGGAAACACGTCCAAATATTTTTTTATCGATATTTTTATATTCATTTGCTTTTTCAGAAAAATAATGTATAATCAGAAAAAAACAAGCCGCGACTGTTACAAAATTCACAAAAAGTTGTTAATATCCGGCTAAACATCATTTTTTTGTAAAGTATTTAAATATCCAATTCTATAAACGGGACCAATCGACGGCAATAGCTCCGCCACGCTCCCGGGAGAAACATTAATGTCGTGTGAAAATGCCGTCAGACGCTTATCGGAATACCGGCGGATTCTCTGCAAACTCAAGGCTTTGGGCTTTACCAAAGTTTTCAGCGATCATCTGGCCGGAGCCATCGACGTATCTCCGGCGCTGGTGCGTAAGGATTTTGCCGATTTCGGCCTGACCGGCAACCGCAAGAGCGGCTATTCGGTCGGCGAACTGATTGACAAACTCAATCGGATTCTGCTCAAGGAACACACCGAAGAGGTAATTATGGTCGGATGCGGCGGCATCGGCCGGGCGCTGATGAATTACAACGGCTTTGCGGGGGAAGGCATCCGGATCACCGCCGGATTCGATTCCAATCCCGATCTGCAGAACTGCGACGCCGCAATTCCGGTACTCGATATTTCCCGGCTGGAGGTTTATATCAACTCGCACCGGATCCGGACCGCGATCATGACCGTCCCCGAAACCTATGCCGGAACCATGGCCGACCGTCTGGCCGCCGCCGGCATTCGAGCCATTCTCAATTTCTCCCCGATCACGCTCAAAAACCTGCCGGGATGTTTTATCCGCAACGTCAATTTTCTTTACGAACTGGAAAACGTCATCTACTTTTCCGCCCAGGACACCCCGGAATGACCATATTGTGAAAATCATCGCAATATTTCCTCTTCCGGCTTATCTGTCGTTTGAGCAGTAATGAGGAATAATACTTAATCTTCCAACCGGTGAATTTACAGAAAATCCGGCACATAACCGAGGAGTCTGTTTTGAAAAAACTTTCATTTTATTTGCCTCTGTTGTTCCTTTTAAGAACATTGGGGCGTAATGCAGAAATAGAGTCAAATGGTTCAAACCGTTGTTGCGCGATATTGTCTCTTCACGGCACGCGATGATAAAATTGTCTGGTGGCAGCGACGTTCGGCCATTGAACCGGTAATCGGGCATGTGTCAAAGCAGAACGTCGGATGGACGGGAATCATTTTTGCAGTGAATTTTCAAGCCGGCATTTTTTCAATCGGCGTGCCCATCGGAAAAATATTACTAAATGGATTTGGAAAAAAAAGAACACGAGCAGGAAAGGACCTTTTACCACAAGGCTTTTCCTGCCCACATCCGATTTTTGCATAGCTAACTAATTACGATCGAATCAACCGCGCTCCCGGCAACTTACCATTGCACCGCCACACCAACCTTGCCCGAGGATACCGCCACGCCGCCGCCGCCACGGCCGACACCGACGCCGACGGAAGTATTGCCGACACCAACCGCAACCGCAGTTCCCGATGCCGGGGCCACATAAACCGGCGCGGCATAGACCGGGGTCGCATAAACCGCCGGTGCAGTATAAACCGGGGTCGCATAAACCGGAGTGGGATAAACCGCCGCCGCCGTATAAACCGGCGCAGCATAGACCGGAGCCGGATAGACTACCGGGGTATAAATCGGCGCAACATAAACCCCCGTCCGCCAAGGGCCGGGGCCGCCCCAACGCGGTCCACCGCCATGAAATCCCGGCCCGGGACCACCCCCGCCGTGTCCACCATGCCCACCATGTCCGCCGGGACCGGCCAGTGCCGCCCAAGGCGCCAATAATACCGCAATCGCCATCACTTTCAATATTCTCATTTTCCTTACGCTCCTTTTAACATCGGGAACCGCAATATGCATCCCGCAATTGATAACTACGGCACCGGAACCACAATGGCGCCGCTGGAATCCAAAACTGACGTAAAACGGCACAACATCCCGGGTTGAATCAGGGAGGGAACCGCCGCCAGATATTCCGCCTTAACGTCCGGCGGCATTACCAGCTTACCGGTTGCCGTCGTCGGTCCCAGGCCGGTAACCGCCACTTCCGCCAGTTTACGATACTGGGTGGCGGCACAACCGGCATCCGCCTCCGGAACCGCCGATAACAGGTCCAGATGCTGCCCTACCGTCAACCCGGCCTCACTGCCGTGATCGAGGATGACCGTATAATCGCGCACCGCGGCCACCCGCACCGGATCGGCCGCGCGCAGCAGTTGTGCCGCCGCACCGAGGCACAGTGCATTCAATAGACGGTTCCGCAGTGTCACGGTAATGCCATCGTTCAGAACGGCGGCCAATGGGGCCGTCGCCAGCGGAATGACATCCGAAGAAACAACGGTCCGCCGACCGGCATCGGTCAACTGGTACTGCAACGCCAGCGTTGCGGTAGCAACATCGTTGGCCCGTCCGCGTGTCATATCGATATATCGCTGCACGGCAAAGGTCAGCTGGACGATCCGGCCGGAAAGCACCAGTCCGGAATCCGGCGCGGCGGAGGCCGCGTCGCTACCTTGCGACACCTGAAATTTATTGCTGTCGGCCAGAGCCCGAACCAACCGTTCGGTGACCTCGTTTTCCGCCTTGGCAATCGCCGGAGCCGTTGCGGCATCGGCCTGGTCCGGCCGCACAATCCGAATCGGCATCACCACCAGTTTCGGACCGGCTTCCGCCACCGCGGTCAACAACACCATCACGATCCCCAATAATACGTTTTTCATTTTTTGGGACATCCTTTGTCATTTTATCTATAAATATAATCGGGCCGGATATTAATGCAATAGTAAACGAATCAGGAAAGTAGTCACGGATTGCCATAATGGCTCCGGAGTCGCTCCGGGAAGTGTCGCCGCCGTCTCAACATCCGGACAAGGAGGGATTTTCCGCTGTCGTTTGGTCCAAACCGCCGTTTCCGTTTCTCGAAATCAATTGCCGGCGGAACGACACGACCAATAGGCATCGATGCGTTTTTTATCTTGGCTTTCCGATTATCGAACCGGCAAGAATAGTCGTAACGGTCTCCATTGTTGTACCCTCCGGCTCTCACGCCGAAATTACCATAGCGCGAGGGAGGAAGAATATCAAGTGTAAAAAAGGTTGAAGCGGCAAGGAGCATGAAGGTTGCCGGGAGAAGGGGGCGTCGCG